>JAKAMF010000021.1 GCA_021813045.1 bacterium
CAATTTCAAAGAACCGGCAGCGGCATTGCGCGGATTGGCGAATAACGGCTCCAGCGCCTGCTGTCTTTGTTTATTCAGCGCGGTTAAATCCTTTTTATCCATATAGACCTCTCCGCGGACTTCGATTAATTCTGGGATATCCCTGCCCAAAAGCACCAACGGAATAGCCCGGATAGTCTTGATATTCGCGGTTACATCTTCGCCGATTTGGCCGTCACCGCGGGTCGCCGCGGTAATTAATTTTCCGCCGCGATAAATAAGATTAGCGCTTAATCCGTCAATTTTAAGTTCTACCACATAACTTACCGCAGAATGATTGCCCAGCCCCTTGATGACCCGCGCCTGCCATTGGTTTATTTCATCAAAAGAATAAGTATTATCCAAAGAAAACATTTTTTGCCGGTGTTTTAAAGTAGAAAAACCTTCCAGGATCCCGCCGGAAACTCTTTGCGTAGGGGAATCTGCGGTTTTAAATTGCGGAGATTCGGCTTCCAAATCAGCCAAACGTTTCATCAGGCGGTCATACTCCCAATCCGCGATCTCCGGCTGGGACAAAACATAATAAGCGTAATCCGCGCGCCTAATTTGCTCTCTTAATTTCTCAATTTCTTTTTTGATTTGCTCGCTCATTAAAACTTTACCTCAAACCCGGTAAATTCCTGATCCGGCTCAGACCATTGCGCATCCGCATCAGTAATATAACGGCGGAAAGATTCATAAATCTGCTTAAGGAATTTTTCGAGGTTTTCGCGGGTCTCTACGGCAAGGATCTCTACCCTGCCGTCAGGAAGATTTTTTACCCAGCCCTGAATATTAAGTTTACCGGCAAGGCTGACAGCAGTAAAACGAAAACCTACCCCCTGCACCCTGCCGCTATAATAAACGCGAACCTGCTCTTTCATAATCGAATAAATTATATGCTTTATTATACCCTGATATTGCCTATTTTTCAGCTAAAATAAATGAGGCCGCGGTTTACGGAGCAAGGCGAACGTAAGCCGCTGGGCGAATTTATCCCGAGTCCCGCAACATGCGGGACTCGGGACCGTATAGGATTATCACAAAAAAAGGCGGCTTTAAGAAAAGCCGCCTGATTTATATTAATCTTTAAAACAATTATTTATTTTTTGGCTTTTTTATGGCCATATCAATCGCTGTTTTCAAGGCCTCATGCACATCCGCATAAGCGCTAAGCTTAGGCACAAAAGCGCTCACGCCTAAATTCTGCGCGCCTTTCATCACGCTTACCTCGTTTAACGCGGTAAACATAATTACCGGCTTATCTGCGTCATTTTTCCTGATTTCTTTCAACGTAGCCACGCCATCCATCTGCGGCATCATATAATCAAGGATTACCACGTCATGGTTATCTTTTTTTAACGCCTCGAGCGCTGCTTTGCCGTTAACAGCTAAATCCACATCATACCCCCACTGATTAAGCCTCACCTTCATTAATTCACGAAAAGAATCTTCATCATCAACTAGGAGAATCTTTATTTTCGCCATAATTTATTTCTGCCCCAGTTTTAATTCAATTTCTTTATCCCCGTCACTGAGAATTACGCTATTCTTTTTTATCTTAAACAAGGTGTAACTGCCGATTACATCGCCTTCTTTAAAAATAGAATTATTGATCAATGCACTGGCCTTATTCTCTTCCCATAATATACCGGTAAGCTTTAAATCAATATTTTTAGAGCTGCTGGCAACCGGAGGAGCATAAACCCTGCCGCTAAAAGGGCACCTGCCCCAATTAGCATCTTCTACTGCCGCTGGCTTAGCTTTTTGTCCGGGCTGCGGCGGGACAACCGCGACTAGAGCGCTTTTTGCCGGAGCCGGATTTTTTCCTTGGCCGCTGAAAAATTTAAACAGAAGAATAACAAAAATCACTACCAAAGCGGCTAAAATAATTTTTTGGATCAGTTTTTTATCCATCATTACTTACGCAATAAATAAGCTAATAACTGCAGGTTAATCTCCAGCTGCGGATTACCAGCCCCCTTACTTCTGATTTCCAATCTTTTAACCCTAAGTAAAATAGACTTGTCCGAGCCTAAAACATTTAGAAATTCTCCCAAGGCGCGATAATCGCTTTCCAAAGACATATTTACCGGCATAATCTCTAGATTACCAGCGGCAACCTTATCTTTAAGCAAAGCGCCCTTTGCCAAAGAAATATTTTTCACTTCTATTTTAAACTTCCGGGAATTTTCTGCTAAAAAGCTCAATACCATTTCTTCTTGCGGAGGAAGACGGGCAGACGTATCGATAAATTGCTGATTAAGCACCTTCATCGCCGCCCCAAGATCCTGGTTCTTGGTTAAAGAAGTGATTTCCGCGATTTTTGCTTCTGCTGCCTGCAGTTTATTTTTAATATCCGCCAGCTTTTTTCTCTGCGGGATAAAAATTAAAAAACTAAACAAAAATAAAGAAAGTAAAATTATCCCGGCAATATACAAAATTTTTTTCTGTTGTACGCTTAAATTTTTAATATTCATGGCAGTTTAAAGTTTATTTGAAAATTATCCGCCTCGCCCTGTTCGGTGTCTGCCTTATTGATCGAAGAAACATCGACTTCCTTAAAATAACCGGAGGCCTCCATTGCCGCTGATAAATTAGCTAACAAGTTCTCCTGATCGGCCGCAGGGGTATTTTTAACCACTCCGGAGATCGAACCGCTTCTATTTTCCCCGTCCATAGACAGATTATTGAAGAATATACCGGACGGACAAATATTGCTTAATTTTTTTAAAATTGCCGAAGCGGGAATGTCTTCTTTCTTGGCTTGATTAATCAAGTTGTTTAGGGCGTCGGTCTTGGCTTTAATTTCTTCCACTTGAGATAAAATGTTTAACTGCAAATGGCTGTTGTTGACGCGCCTGGTATAAAATCCGACTTCTATTTTGGCTAGTAAAAATGCTGAAAACAAAAAAATGAATGCGCCAAAAAATATCCAGCGCAGAGATAATTTTTGCAAAGCCTCAATATCTTCCGTGCGGAATTCCGGCGGCAAGAGGTTAACACTGCCGGCCAGATCAAGGCCCGGGCCAAGAAGATGATAATTCTGATTCAACTCTCCCCGATCCAATCCCTGTTTTACCTTCACTGCTTCAGAGGAGCTGCTGGAAAAATCTAAAACTTCCAAGCCTAATTCTTGGCTTAAAATCTTTCTTAAATTTGGCATGGCTGCTGCCCTGCCGCAAACAACTAAACGGGAAGGACGGGCAATACCTAATTGTGATTCGCAATAGACAAAAGAACGTTTCACTTCCTGCACCAAAGCCTCCACCTGCGGCCTGACCATGGCTAAAATCTGGCCGGAAGAAACCAGCTCTTTAAACTGCGCCTCCTCTTTATCTAAGGGTATGCCGGATTCAAAAAGCACCTGACTGATCTGCTCGGCAGTTAGCTGTACCTGGCCTTTTTCCGTAGCCAGCATCCCGGATAAGGATTCCTTAATTTTATTTAAAGTCACGGGAAACGGCCGGAAAAAAGCAACCTTAGAATCTTTACAGATTGCCAGATGGGAATAACTATCTTCTATATTTAAAACCACAACCGGTTCCTGGGAAGCAATTTTAAGGCAGCCCTCGATTAACTTGGGATACCCAAAAACAACCAGCTTAACTGCCAAGCATTTAAGCTGCGCCTGCTTTAATAGTAATACCTGATTTTTTATCTGTTCTGCTTGGGAAGCTACACAAATTACTTCTAATACCTTAGAGCCATCCTCCTTAACGCGGTTACCAATCACTTGATAATCAATGACCGCCTCAGAAACAGGAAAACCTAAATCGTCCTTAACCTGCCATTGAATAGTTTTGGCTAACTCCGCTTCCTGGACAACCGGTAACTGTATGCGCTTGATAAATAAAGATGGCAAATCGGGGATAAGGACGGCCGATTTGGCGGTAATATTATTTTCTCTGATAAAACCGGCCAGAGAATCTAAAATATACTGTTCTTTTTTATCCGCGGGTAAATCGTAGATTTTCAGCGCGGTAATGCTCGGCTGCCCCCTTAGATCGAGGTTGGCTAATTTAAGCTGAGAGGATAAATCAACAATAATCAAACAATCAATCTTCTTGGAGAAAAAGTGGGTAAGTTTTTCGTGGGACAATTTAACAGCCATAGGTGATTTTAGTATAACATAACTTTTTGAAAAACCTAAAAAAATATTTTTTTAATCGGCTTCTTTACCAAGTGGAGAAAAAGCAGCGCTAAAATACCTAAACCATACTTAATTCCCGCAACCGGCCCTACTTCTGAGGCCTCAGGGAAATAGCGCGTCGGGATAGGTATCTCGGCAATACGGAAATCAAACTCTACCGCCTGCACGAGTATCTGGGCGTCAAATAAAAAACCGTCGGAATTTTTATCCCAAGGTAAAGTTTCTAGAAATTTGCGCGAATAAGCACGCAAGCCGGTGTGGTATTCCGACAAATGCTGGCCCAAAGCAAGATTCTGGCAAAAGGTCAAAAAACGGTTAGCAATATATTTATAAAGCGGCATCCCTCCGGCCCTTGCCTTGCCGCCTAAAATACGCGAGCCCAAAACGCAATCAGCCCTGCCCTCTTTAATCGGCGCGATTAATTCCGGTATCTTGGTAGCGTCATACTGATTATCCGCGTGCAGCATCACTATGATATCCGCACCTCGGCTTAAGGCATGAGCATAAAGCGTCTTCTGATTGGCGCCATAACCCATATTTCTTACATGGGTAATCACATCTATGCCCAAAGAATGCGCCAGTTTTACGGTCTGATCGCTGGAATAATCATCGCAAAGAATAATTTCCTTTACCTCTTC
Source organism: bacterium (assembly GCA_021813045.1). GTDB lineage: Bacteria > Omnitrophota > Gorgyraeia > Gygaellales > Profunditerraquicolaceae > JAKAMF01. The sequence continues at coordinate 4,810 of JAKAMF010000021.1, forward strand.
TTTAGCAATATCCGCGTAAGCGCTCTTCAGGGTTTTTTCCGCGTTATAAGCAGGCATAACTACGATAGTTTTCATATTCTTTTTATGAAAATCATAATAATTAAGCAGACAGCCAGCGTAATCAAGCTAATGCTCAAGCCAATCTTAAAAGAAACCGGATTGTACTTAAAAACTACCACATGCTTACCCTGTTCAAGATAAACCGCGCGCAAGGTAAAATCAGCTTTATAAATTTTATCTTTTTTGCCGTCAACAAAAACTTCCCAGCCGGGATAATAATTATCCGCCAAAACCAGAAACTTTGGCTTGTGCAAAACATTAACTTCAATCGCGACTTCATTTGCTTTATAACTTAGTATATTAACATATTCTTTCTCGCCTTCCTGTACCTTGTGCCTTTCGTCCTGCGCCTTAATTGGTTCCTCCTCCAGTACCACCAGCTTATCCGGATGAAAATCCTTTGATTTTAGTTTACTGGCGATATCCCACTCAGTTGCGATAACGGCATAATCCTGCACTAAATAGGCGCGGGGCAGAAAATTCAAATTCTCGTACAGGTAAGCGTCTTTGGTCTTCCTGATCAGACGGCAAGCCGGATCATTGATCTCCTTCGGAGTAAGCACATATTTAACATTGAGCATATTTAAAATATTCGTGCTGGAAGGCAGCGGCGCGGTATCCGCCAGATTAAGCACTTTATAATAATTAAGGTTATGGATAGAAAAATACCCCCGGGCGTCATAGATCCCATGCTCCATCATGCGATTAGAGGCCAGATTGTCTGTTGAGGCCTCAAACGCTTCTTCATAAGTTTTGCCGTTTAAAACCTCATTGGCCTTATTCATGCCAAAAGAAGTATAAACCCTAAACAGCGACTTATCATTTTTTAATAACTCAATATTCGGCGAAACTTTATGCAAAACGCTCCTTTTAACTGCCGGGTTAACTTCAATATTCATGCCGCCTAAAAGGTCCAAAATTACTAAGCCGCAGATCAAACTGCCGCAAGCCGTAAGATTAATTTTACGCTTTACGCCAAAAAACAGAATAGACCCGGTAAGAATAAAAAACACCAAAAGCCGGCGCAGGTTAAAAAAATCAGTTTTGAAAATAACCAAATACCTTAGCTTATCAACATCTTCCAGTTTCAAGCGTCCGATAAAATTTATCGCTTCAATAATAATCTTATCCCTGAACTGGTAAAAAACCAAAAAAACCATTGCCGCAATAAATGAAGCGACAAAAATAGATTTGATGAATTTAACGAATTTAACGCTGCCGGATCTGATATTACGGCAATAAGCATCCCAGCCGTAAGCGGCCAAAATAGAAAAAGAAACCGCATTTAAAAAAAAGAATTTTACCGGATAACGGATCAGGCCAAAACCGGGGATAAATTTATAGAAAATTTTATAAAGCGGAGTAAATTTACCGAGAATAAAAATCAAACCTAAAACAAAAATACCCTTAAAATAATTAGCCGTCTTATCCCTGGCAAAAAATAAGGCGATCATGAACAAAACCAAAGAAACGATACCCACATAAAAAAGCAATAGCCAGTCCTGCTTAAATATCGCTTCATGCCGCATTTCCAGCGGCCCATAGAAAAACGGCAGGATCAAATAAATTATATCCCGCGGCGGAAATGACCAATAGGTAGCATCATTAAAAAACGACTTGCTGCGGGTAGAATTCTTAATGAACTCCACAAAAGGCAGGATCTGAAAACTAAAAAGCAGGCAAAATAACCCGATAACCGCGCTAAAGATAAGGACATCTTTTAGAGTTTCTTTAGAAAATCCGCTATAGACAATTGAATAAACCCCCAAAGCGAAGCTGGTCGCGTATAACGGCGTAGGCTCTCCCCCAAGAAACATAAGCCCTAGAAAAACAGAACTTAGGAAGATATCGCCGGTTCTCCGGTTAGCTAATGCGCGGTTAAAAAACAAAAAGACCAGTGGGAACCAAATTGCCGCGGCCAAGGTAGTAGTGAGGTTGATCACCGCGATCAAATATCCGCCAAACATAAAAACTACCGCGGCAAGCATTGAGGCGATCTGGCTGAATTTTAATTCCTGAGCCAGAAAATAAAAAAATAACCCGCCTAAAAAAATATGCAGGACAATAAAAAAGTTAAAGGCAAAATCAAAACTAGGCAACAGATATACCACACTTAAAGGATAAAGTACCACGGATTGTAAAGCGGCAAAAAGCGGCTGGCCGGAACCGGCATAAGGGTTCCAAAAAGGAAAACTCCCGGATTTTATCTGTGCAAAGGCAAACCAACGGAAAGGATGATAATAACGGGTGAGATCGCGGAAAGACAATATCTTATCGGAAAATAAGATTCCGGAAAAATAAAATACTACTAAACCGCCTAATAAAATAATTACCGCTATCCTGCGCGCCAATCTCATCTTTAGTTATCCAAAAAAGGGCCCTGATTTTATTCAGGGCCCTTTAGTTTATTTGATTTTTAAAAAATTAATAGGTGCTGTTATCAGTAGTCGCTCCCCAAATCAAGCCGACATCAGTAGCGTAAACCCAACCGTTGGCAGCTGTAGTTACCCTGGTTGTTCCGGTAGTAGAAGCTACAGAAGTTAAATTATTATAAGGATTAGGGGGAATGCTTCCGTTAACCATAACGCCGTTAGTAATTGTAGTCAAGTCGGTCAGAGAAGGAAAACTGGCTGTGCCGGCTGTAGCTGACTTAGCATACCAGATCGCGATACCGCTTCTTAACCCGCCGATTGCGCCTTTAAACGCGGCATCTTTGGCATTGTTCTGTAAATTATAAAACGTAGGAACTGCTACTGCCGCCAAAATACCCAAAATAACGATTACCATCACCAGCTCGATCAATGTAAAACCTTTACGCATTTACCCCTCCTCATTTTTAAAAACTACCAGCCTTGATATCTTTTAATAGAGCTAAAAACCCTGCCAGTGCCTTTATCGTAAATATATTCTTTCATAAACGGATCGAGCAATTTACCGCTTTTAGCTATCCGCTCATGGTCTAAATATTTATTTAAATTCATATTATCTTTGCCCGGATTAAAAGTCAAGTCATTTTTTAAAAGCTCGGTCAGGCTATCCGGCAGGCGGTTGTGGTCAATTAAAAAATGCTCAATTGCCAAACGGATATGCGCTAATTCATTCTGCAGGGCGGTTTCCCTGGCTGCTCTTAAAGTAACATTCGCGCAGACGGCAAAAAAACCGATCAGCGCAAAAATCACGCAACTGGTTAAAAGTAATTCCACCAGGGTAAAACCGCTTTTCTTAGCCATCAATCCCCTAGCTTGGCTTAAATACCTTGATCAGATTCCACATCGGCAGGAAAATCGCCAAAGCCATCAATAAAACCATTACCGCCAGGATAAAAATCAGGATCGGCTCAATATAAGTACTTAAATTCTTGATCTTATAGCTGGATTCCAAATCATAATAATCCGCCACGCTTAAAAGCAGCTCATCAATATTGCCGGTCTGCTCTCCGGCCGCGACCATCTGCACAACAATCGGAGGAAACAGGCCGCTTAACTTCATCGGCTCAGACACGCCCTTGCCTTGATTAACGCTTTCCCGGATATTCTGAATTGCCCGGGCAATAATTACATTGCCCGAGGTGCGGGCAGATAAATCCAAGACTTCCAAAATCGGCACTCCGCTTTTCATGAGCATTGCCGTAATCCTGGCAAAACGCGACATTACCAGCATAGTTACTAACGGCCCAAAAACCGGGATCTTTATTTTAAAATTATCCCAAAGCACCCTGCCCTTAACCGTATTAATAAACCGCGTAAAAGCAAAAACCGCTCCGGCAACCGCCAGTATCGCGATATACCAATATTTGTTCACTAAAACACTGATGCCGATCAGAATCCTCGTGGGAAGCGGCAGGAGCGCGTTAAACTGGCTATAGACAATGGCAAAACGCGGAATAACAAAAGTGACAATAATCGTAAAGCCCACGCACAAAACAAAAAACGCAATCAGTGGATAACGCGTAGCGGATTTAATCCGCTGGCGGGTATCAATTTCCTGATCAATCAATTGGTTTAAGCGCGCTAATACCTCTACCATCGAACCGCTGGCTTCCGCCGCGGCAATTAAACTTACGTAAAGCGCATCAAAAATACGCGGGTATTTTTTTAAGGCCTCGGAAAGCCTGCTTCCGCCGCGCACATCGGAAGCAACTTCCGTAATCGCGTTTTTAAGATATTTATTCCTGGTCTGAGCGGCAATTGCCTGCAGGATAGTCAGCAAAGGCAGGCCGGCTTTAAAAAGCGCGTATAACTGACGGGTAAAAGAATTAACTTCTTCCAGGCCTACCCGGTTAAACTTTTCGATAATCTTTTGCGCGCTAAAAGCAGAAACTTCTTCGATGGATATCGGGACATACCCGGAATCGCTCAGTTTTTTGGCAACGGCATTGGAATTATCCGCGCTTGACTCTCCGGAAATCAAACGAGAAAACTTATCTCTGGCTTTATACCTGAAAGTAGGCATAGCTTACTTAAACCTCCTCAGTAACCCGCAGCACTTCTTCAATTGTAGTTGAGCCGTTTTTAACTTTTTCCAGGCCATCGTCATATAAAGTACGCATTCCGGAGGCAATGGCTTTTTTTCTGATTTCATTAGCCGATTGTTTAGCGCAAACCATATTTTTGATTTCTTCGTTAATAGTCAATAACTCATAAATTCCGATTCTGCCGGAAAACCCGCTGTTACGGCAATTATTGCAGCCTTTACCGCGGTAAAACTGCATTTTTGAATCCAGCTTTAAACCGCTAAGCACTTCCGGAGAAGGCGCGTATTTTTCTTTGCACTTAGGACAAATCAAACGCACCAGCCTTTGCGCCAAAATAGCGATTACCGAACTGGAAATCAAGAATGGCTCCACCCCCATATCGATCAAACGGGTAAGCGAACTGGTAGAATCATTAGTGTGCAAAGTGGAAAATACCAAGTGGCCGGTTAACGATGCCTGAATAGCGATGTCCGCGGTTTCTTTATCGCGGATTTCACCGACCATAACGATATCCGGGTCCTGCCTTAAGATACTCCTTAAGCCATTAGCGAACGTAAGGCCGGCGCGGTTATTCACTTGCGTCTGGCGGATCAAAGGAATTTCATATTCTACCGGGTCTTCTATAGTGATAATATTTTTCTCTACGCTGTTGATTTTAGAAAGCGCCGCGTATAAAGTTGTGGTCTTACCTGAACCGGTGGGTCCGGTGACTAAAATAATCCCGCTTGGCTTGCGGATTAATTTATCAAACGTGTTTAAATCGGCTTCGGAAAAACCTAATTCAGTAAGGTTTAAAAGCACGGCTGATTTATCAAGAATTCTCAAAACCAAGTTTTCCCCGTAAACCGTAGGAAAAGAAGAAACCCTCAGGTCAAGGTTGCGGCTTTCCATTTTTAACTGTATCCTGCCATCCTGCGGATTGCGGGTTTCCGCAATATCCATTTTCGCCATAATTTTCACGCGGCTGGCTAAGGCACTTTGCAAATGCTTGGGAATTTCCTGCACCTTGCGCAGAATTCCGTCAACCCGGTAGCGGATATTTACCGCATTATCCTCCGGCTCAATATGGATATCCGAGGCTTTATCTTTAACTGCCTGCATAATCATTAAATTAACCAGCTTGATTACCGGAGTTTCTTCGGCCATTTCTGCCAAGCCGGCAACCGTTCGGCTACTCTCTTCTATCTTTTCCTTAGTCATGCCCTTGACTAATTCCTCAGCACTGCCAAAGGCGCCGTAATACTGGTCAATCATTTTTTGAATCATATCTATGGTAGAAACTACCGGCTCAACCGCGCTGGCCTTGCTTTTAGCCCTGATTTCATCCAAAGCCACCACATCTTCCGGGTCGCTCATGGCTACGGTCAGGCTATCGCCGATTTTAAATAAAGGCACTGCCTGATATTTCTTGGCAGTAGATTCAGGAATCAGTTTGATTACTTCCGGATCAACCAGATAATCCGTGAGGTCGATAAAAGGAAGGTCCATGGATTCCGCCAAAACCATGGCAATATCGCTCTGGGAAATAAAACCCAGCTTCTCCATAGCCTTCTCAATGGGGATCCCGGTGCGACTGGCTTCTTCTTTGGCGCGGTCAACCTGCTCTTGCGTAATAATGCCTTTTTTTAACAATAAATCTAAACTGGCTTTTTTGGACATGCTTTTATCTCCTAGCGATATTATATAAGGTTGCTGATTAAAATCTATAAAAATTAAACCTTCCAGTATTTAGACTTGACGCTGGAATTTTCCGTAATTTTCACTTCGGCAGGCGCGCCGCAGGTAACCACCGCGTGCCAAACGCCTTTTTTTAAAATTACCGGCCTGTCCAAAATAAAACATTTTATTAACCGCGGATCTTTTTTGACCGTCAGGTAAATTAAACACTTCCCCTTTACCGGCTCAAAGCTTTCAAAGCTATGCGGATGCTGTTCAAGTTTATCAACCGCTTTATCTTTTACAACTAGATAAGCGATACGCCAGCCGGTTCTTTGCCGCTCCCGCAGGACAATACAAAAAAGATTGCGGCTCCCCTTGTCTTTTTTACCGGGATAATCGATCACCCGGCCAAAACTACGGAACGAACGTGAATCTATTTTTTTTATAACAAATTTTTTATTTTGCGGCTTTAGCAGCATCGGATAAAGAATCAATCAATTTAGAAATCAGTTTTTTTTCTTTAATTTTTAAACCGGAGAATTCCGCGCCGATCTTATATTTACCGGCTTCGCTGGCTTTAAGCCCGGCCAACCAGGCAACCCGGGCTTTTAAATTAAGCACGCTGCCTTTAGATAACTCCAGACGAAGGTCTATCTGCGAATCGGTCTTAAGTTTACGGTCGGAGATAAAACAGACTCCCCCCTGAGAAATATCTATGGCCGGTAAAAATAACGGCTGGTGCTGGCCAAAACTAACCCCTATATTTGCCCGCCACTCCACTCTTCTATGGCGGCGTAATTCCGAACCGATCAGGATCCGCTTAATATTAATATTAGCGCTTGCCTCATGCATCAGCCTTAATTCGATCTTTTTAGGATAATAAAGCACACCAAGCTTAATAAAAACTTCTTCGATTTTTTGAGCCGTGAAAAACTTTTTTATCCTCGCCCTTAGCTCATCGCAGAATTTATCAGCTTTTTCTTCTTCGATGCCGGAAATAATAATATCGTAATTCCCGGTTTTCTCATCAATCAGGATAATCTTAAATTGTCCTTCTTTAAATTTATTTTCCAATGACTGATCAATAATTTTCTTCAGGCTCTTAAAAAGTTTTTTCAATTCGTTTTTAATTTTTGCGCGGTAATCATTATAATTAAAAATAGCCAAATTAATCAGGTGCACTTTAACGCCCTTTTCAATCAAGGTGTTTATTCTATACCTTACTTCTTCCGGAAGAACATCTGTGGTATAAAACCGCGGCAGGGTAAAATAAAATTTGCTGCCTACCCCCGGCCTTGATTCAGCCCAAATTTCTCCGCCGTGGCGCTCAATCAACTCCTTGGCAATCGAAAGCCCCAAGCCAAGCCCGGCTTTATTATGCGATTCGGAGCCGGAAACCTGCACAAAACGGTCAAACACCTTAGGTAAATTCTCGGCAATAATCCCGATTCCCGTATCAATCACGGCAACGCGTATCTTTGATTCTAAGATTTTTACTTCCACTTTAATTTTGCCGCCGGGTTCCGTAAATTTTACCGCGTTATTGATCAAATTGGTCAAGACCTGGTTAATCCTTGCCAAATCAATAAAAAGATTAATCTCTTGATCCGGCAAATCATAATCAAGCGCAATATCCTTTTGCCTGGCCAGATTCCGAAAATGACTGGCGGAATCATCGATCAAATCATCCAGGCTGACTAAAGAAAAATGCAGGCGGAAAGTGCCGCGTTCAATGCGGGAGATATCCAGTAAATCATTAACAATATTGTTCAGCCGCTGCGCGTTTACGCTGGCTTTTTTAACTAAGCTGTTTTGGCGTTCATTTAAAACACCGAATATACCTTCGGAGATTAAAGACATCGATTCTTTGATAATTGCCAGAGGCGTGCGCATTTCATGGGAAACCGCGGAAACAAACTGGGATTTTGCTTTATACAATTCTTCCCAATCCCGCGCCTTTTTTTCTATGCCGCCCTTTTCGTCAACTAAACGTTCAAGGCGTATCCTGCGGGTAATATCGCGGGTAATCCCCATCAAGCCGATAATTCTTCCTTTAGAATCATAGCGGGGGATTTTTGTGGTGGAAACATAATTATCCACGCCGTCCGGACGGGTCGCCCTTTCAACTTTATCAATAATGGTTTTACCGGCCTTAAGCACTAAGGCATCATCCTTAGCCATTCTCTGGGCGCGCTGGCGCGGAAAGATATCGTAATCGGTTTTACCAACCACATCCTCCGGCCGGCAATTCAAGCCCTTAGCAAAGGCACGGTTGACTAAAACTAATTTTCCGGATTTATCTTTGAAATAAATTACGTCGGGGGTATAGTCCATTAAATCCTGAAGAAGCCCTGATTGGCAAGATTTAAATTGCTTTTTCATACTCTTTTGGGAAGGAAATTTTAAATCGGGGCGACAGGACTTGAACCTGTGACCTCAACGTCCCGAACGTTGCGCTCTACCAAACTGAGCCACGCCCCGTTGCAAGCCGGACTTTTACTTATCGGGAATATCTCGGCTTGCAACGGGGCACGCCCACATCGCAAGTCGAAATTTTATTTTTATATCTCAATTAGTATATCAGAAATTAAAGAATTGGCAATGATTAAAGGCGGGGCTGGATTATCCGATAAGTTTTTTAATTTTACCCAATAATTCCTCCGGCTCAAACGGCTTCATCACATAATCATCTGCTTGGCATTCCTGAAATCTTTCCGGAACGCGTATTGTGCTGGCAGTAAACAGGATTACTGGTATATTTTTTAACTTGGGGTCATTTTTTAGCTGCCGGCAAAGTTCATCTCCCTGCATCCCCGGCAGGAGGATATCCAACAGGATCAAATCCGGAATTTTTGTCTTCAGCAGTTTTTCCGCGGCCTCCGCATCAACTACGGTTAAGACTCCGTAACCAGAACTTTTTAGCCGCCTTACTGCCAACTCCATGATATCCGGTTCATCATCAACTATGAGGATATTTTTTGCCATTTTTCCCCCTTCTCTCATTGATTGGCAAGGAGAAATAAAAAACCGCGCCTTTGCCGAATTCCGATTCTACCCAGATCTTCCCATTATGCGCCTGGATAATCTCCTGACAAATTGATAAACCCAAACCAGTTCCCCCGATTTTTTTATTTTCCTGCCAAAATGGCTTGAATATACTGCCCATATTCTCTTTTTTAATCCCTTCGCCGGTATCGTAAACCGCGACTTCAATAAAGTTTTCTCCTTGCCGGGAAGAAATTGTAATGCCGCCTTTTTTAGTCGCATTAACCGCGTTGCTAATCAAATTGGTCAAAACCTGCGCGATCTTATCCCTATCAAATTTTATCCGTGGCAGGCTAGCGCCAAGTTCAAGTCTAAAATCCAAGCCTTTTCTCTGCGCCATCAGGATCAGCATCTCCTGAGTTTCTTTAATCAATTGATTTATATCATTTTCTTTAAAATTAAGGTCTCCTTCATGAAAACCTAATTTTTGCAAATCCAAGATATTATTAATCAAACGGGCCAGCCGGTCAACATTCCGCTTAGTTAAATCCAACACATACCTTTGGTCTTTATTAATCGCTCCAGCGGTCTCATCTAAAACCTGCGCAATACCTTCTTTCATAGCTGCCAGCGGCGTCCTTAATTCATGCGATATCTTGGCGGTAAAATCTTCCTTAGCCTTAAGCGCCTCAGCGGCAATACGCTCGATTTTTCTACGCTGGCTGATATCGCGGATATTACATTGAATCACCTTTTGTCCGCCTACCAAATAAACATTGCTGACAAATTCTACCTCCATTAACTGGCCGTTTTTTGCAACTAGCGGCAGATCGTCATAGCGGATATATTCTTTAGCCTGCAATTCTTTAACTGCCTCACGAGAGGCCTGCACATCTTTAAACCCCCCGATTTCCCAAAGCTGTTTGCCTAAAAAATCTTCCTGGGGATAACCCAACATTTCCACCAAAAATGGATTCACATCAATAATCCGCCCAGTTTCCCCTTCCAGCAATAATATCCCGTCTTTAGCAGTTTCAAAAAGCCGGCGGTAACGCGCTTCTGAATTTACCAGCTCCAAAGAATTTTCCCTCAGCTTACCCTCCAAATCCTCTTGGTATTTCTTTAATTCATCTTCTATGCGTTTGCGCTCACTAATATCCACATTGACTTCCGCTACCAGCCAATCGCCCTTTTCGTCCTGAAAAGGCATAGTAATAACCTGTACCGGCCGATTGCCTTCCCTAGGCAGAACTTCTTCGGTAATAACAGTTTCTTTAATCTGCAATGCTTTGGTTACTCCGCATTCCTGGCAAACCTTACTCGTGCCCATAAAATACTCATAACATTTTTTACCAGTATAATCTCCATAAACCTTAGCCCATTCCGAGTCAATGTAGCGAACATTATAATTGGAATCAATAATATCCAAGCCGGTCTTAGTCGCTCCCAGGATAAATTCAATCCGCCGATTTAAATTTTTTATTTCATCCGCGCTCTTTTTAGCTTCGCTAATATCCCAAAAAATACCCAATATACTATTTACCATCCCGCTTTTATCCTTGATCGGAACCTTAACTGTGTGAATAAAAATTTCTTTTCCGTCCCTTATATACCGTTCCTCTATGTCTTCTATTTCTCCCGCGGCCATGATCCTTTGATCATCTTGCCGGTATTTATCTGCCAGATCCCGCGGGAAAAATTCATAATCCGTCTTGCCGACAATATCTTCTGGCGCGATGCATAAACTTTCCGCATAGCTAAGATTACAGGATAAATAAACCGAATTCCTATCTTTTAAAAAAACCATTTGCGGTAAATTTTCGACCAGTGTCTTATACTTTAGTTCGCTTTTTGCTAGAGATTCTTCCGACTTTTTATGCCCCGCAACCTCTTCTCTTAATTCTACATTGGCCCTAGCCAGTTCTATGGAACGCCTTTGTACCCGCACTTCTAAATTATCCCTGGCTTCTTGTAACTCTTCTTCAGCTTCCTGACGTTTAGAAATCTCCTCTCTCAACTCTTTAGTCCTACGAAAGTAAAAAATCAACAGAAGAAATAATAAAACAGTGCCTACTACTAATATTTCGCTTACCCCTAAACGATGTTGCGGAGCAAAACTTTCCTCCAGAGCATCAAATTTAGCGTGAAGGTTAAAATTGACTGAAACTACGAAAGTCAAAATTACACAAACTATACCTAAAACTATTTCCCGCCAGATCCTGCCCCTAAAAGCCTGTTCATTATTAGTAAGATTGTTCATAAAACTCCTTTAATAACAAAATAGGCTCTGTCGTAATTACAACAGAGCCGAAGTCAAATAATTTTACCAAAACTATTGTTAAAAATAAGCTATTTACCGCGCACCCCTTCGCGATTCACTAATGGGCTTATAGATAAATTTTATCAAAAATCACGGCCTTGTCAAATAATTACAGCAACGGAAGCCGCTTTTTCATCAAAATATCTAACTCGATATTTACCCTATCTGACGGGCCCTTAAAGCCCAAGGTAGTATTTTTTAAGGTATGCGGAATAATATAAACACTGAAGGTATTGGATTTTTTGACTGCAACGGTTAGACTGATTCCGTCAACCGCAATTGAACCTTTGAGGATAATATTAGCTATAAATTTTTGCTCAATGGCAATTTCAAAAGCTAAATTTCCGCTAACTAAGCTTTTTTTACGGATAACGCCCAAACAATCAACGTGCCCGCTGACAAAATGGCCGGATAAGCGGTTTCCGATCTTTAAGGCACGCTCAAGATTAACTTTATCGCCTATTTTTAATAAACCAAGGTTGGTAATTTTCAAAGTTTCCGGCATTACCTCAAAAGATAAACAATCATCTTTCTTTTGAATAACCGTCAAACAAACGCCGTTAACCGCGATACTATCGCCGATTTTTGTATCTTGGCTAGCTACTGCGGATTTTGTTTCTAAAACAGCATAATTTCCGCTACGGGAAATTTTTTTTACCTGCCCCAACTCTTCAACAATGCCGCTGAACATTAACAGTCGCCTTCCAAAAGATAGTCTTCGCCAGTGCGTTTGATTTTGACGTTTTTTAATTTCAAAGCGCGGTCAACCCGGCTAACCCCTTTGCCCATTACCGAGCTAATCGCATCTTTACCGCCGATAATTTTCGGGCTGATAAAAAATAAGACCTTATCCACTAATCCCTCATCAAATAAAGCGCCGTTTAATGTTCCGCCGCCCTCTACTAAGATATTAGTTATTTCCAAAGCAGCCAGCTTTTTTAGCATATCTTTTAAATTAATCTGGCCGTCTTTTTCTTTGACTTCCAGAATAGTTGCCTTAGCCGCCAGCGCTTTTCTGTTTTCCGTCTCTTGCCCGGATTTTGTCGCTAAGGTCACGATAATAGTTTTGCCTTGAGCGAATATATCAGCGTCAGCCGGAGTACTTAACTGGCTATCGACGATTATTTTTATAGGATGCTTAACAGAAAACCAAGCGTCAAGCTTTGGGTTATCGCGTAAAACCGTATTAATCCCCACCATGATCGCGTCAAAATTTCCCCTTAATTTATGAGCATAAATCCGCGATTTA
>JAKAMF010000091.1 GCA_021813045.1 bacterium
TCAATTTTAGGAGACCCGCGTTCAAGCCAAATGCAATCAATTATCAATCTAAAAATTAAGTTTAGAGAATCGTTTCGGCCATTCGCGCCTACAGTACTGTGGGAGAAAACTTCAGAGTATTTTGATTTAGAAAAAGAAAGCCCTTATATGCTGTTGACTGCTCCGCTAAAAAATGAAAAACGCTTACCGATTAGCGAAGATGAAGAAAAGTTATTTGGTTTAGATAAGCTAAAAGTTAAACGTTCGGAAATCCCGGCGGTAACCCACGTAGATTATTCGGCCCGGATACAGACTATTAAGCAGCAAGATAATCCGCTATATTATGATTTAATCAGCGAATTTAATAAATTAACCGGATGTCCGGTAGTAATAAATACGTCATTTAATGTAAGAGGGGAGCCGTTAGTTTGTTCTCCGCAAGACGCTTACCAGTGTTTTATGCGCACGAAGATGGATTATTTGATGATCGGCAGTTTTCTTCTGGATAAACAAAAACAGCCAACCGCGCTGTTAAAAACAGGGGATTTGCGTGGGTTCGAACCGGATTAGTAAAAAAGAATTACAGAAGTTCGGCATAATTTTAAGCTGTATTTTATTCGTCATTGCCGGATTGCAATTTTTTAAAGCCAGGATAGCCGCTTCTTTATGGCTGGTAATTATTGCCGGGTTTGTATTATTAGCCGCGATATTCTTTACTAATTACCTCAAGCCGGTTTACTTGATTTTTAGCTGGTTAGGCAAAATAATCGGCTGGATTAATACTAAAATTTTGCTGGCTGTTATTTTTTATATACTTTGTACTCCTTTGGGCCTTTTGAGAAGATTGTTTCAGGGCGATCCTTTGGATAGAAAAATAGAAAAAGAAAAAACTAGTTATTGGCTGGATAAAGCTGAAACTGTTGATTTTACTAAACAATATTAGGAGGCCGCAAATGGGAAAAATGTCGTTGATCAAAGAGCTTTGGGATTTTTTAAAAGTGCGTAAGCGTTGGTGGCTTTTGCCGATTGTTATTATTCTTTTGCTTTTAGGGTTACTAATCATTTTTACCGAATCATCGGCTGTGGCGCCGTTTATTTACACCTTATTTTAATGGATATTTCTATAATTATACCGGCTTTTAACGAAGAAAAACGCTTGGCCAGCACTCTAGATAAAATCTACGGCTATCTTTCGGCCAAAGATTGGCAATATGAAGTGATTGTGGTTGACGACGGGTCTCTGGATAAAACTAAAGAGGTTGCTTTGGCCAGTAGCTTAAATAAATCAGGAAAGCTGATTTTGCTGCAAAATCACAAAAATATGGGTAAGGGATATTCGGTTAAGGCTGGAATTTTTGCCAGTAAATTTGAGTATACACTTTTTAGCGACGCTGACCTTTCTACCCCGATTGAAGAAGTAGAAAAATTGTCGTTCTATATTTCTTCCGGCTTTGATATCGCGATCGGCTCGCGCAGCATTCCCGGGTCGGATGTTAAGGTGCATCAGCCGTTCTACCGCGAAAGCATGGGCAGGCTGTTTAACTGGCTGGTGCAATTTTTTGTCTTTAAGGGGATTATTGATACGCAGTGCGGTTTTAAATTATTCAAATCACGCGTAGCTAAAGAGCTTGCCGCTTGTTTGGCGATTGACGGATTTTCTTTTGACGTGGAAATGCTTTATTTAGCCTTAAAAAGGGGTTATCAAGTTAAAGAGGTTCCGGTAATCTGGCTTAATTCCAGCGCCTCGCGGGTTAATCCGGTTATCGATTCCGCAAAGATGTTTTGGGATATCTTGCGGATTAAGCGGATACATTGTGAAAAATAAAACTACGATAATTTTAGGCCTGATTTTACTGGCCGGCTTATTTTTAAGGCTATGGGGGATTAATTTCGGCCTGCCGTATTTATTTCATCAGGATGAGCCGATTGTGGTTAATCACGCCATTGCTTATGGCACAGGGGATTTAAATCCGCACTTTTTTATCATCCCGCCGCTAACTTCCTATATCGTTTTTGCCTTTTATATTCTTTATTATCTGGTTTTGTCTTTATTCGGCCAAATCAAAGGAACCGAGGCGTTTGCTTTAAGCTTTCTTAAAGATCCGGGCATGTTTTACCTGATCGGCAGGATAGTTGTTGGGTTTGTCCCCAGTATGATAAGCGTTTATCTTACTTACCGGCTGGCCCTGCGCTTAGCTTCAGCCAGAGCCGCGTTATTTTCCGCGCTAATCATGGCAGTTTCATTTATCAATGTAATCAACGGGCACTATCTTTATACTGACAATTTATTAGTCATGGCGGTGCTTTTGGCTACTTTACAATTTTTCCGGCTGGCCGAAAAACCTGTTCTGAAGAACTATATTTTTTCCGGCTGCCTTATCGGCTTGGCCGTCGCCGTAAAATATAACTCTGCCATGCTGATTGCCGCTTTTGGCTTAGCGCACATTTTGGCGGTAAGGGATAAAAAGGTTAAGTTATTTAACCCCGGATTATTGCTTTGTTTATTGTTTGCGATTTTAGTTTTTATAATTTGCAATCCGTTTTCTTTGCTAGATTGGAGGTATTTTTCTACAACCGGCAGCCGGATAAGGCATGCCTATATCGGCTGGAGCCATCATTTTATCTATTCCTTAATCGAAGGAATCGGAATTTTACCGGTATTTTTAGGCCTGGCCGGGTTACTGCTGGCCGTAAAAAAATATCCTTCCAAGGCGCTTATTTTAATTTCTTTCCCGGCATTATTTTATCTGCATCTGGTTTTTACCAGCCAGGTTTTTAGCCGTTATGTGTTAGCCCTGGTGCCTTTTTTAGCGATCGGCGCGGGATTGGCATTATTTGAGGTTATTTTTCCAAAATATAAACACAGCTTAATAGTTATTTTAGCTTCGTCTTTAGTCATGCTGCCTACTTTAATCAAGGCAATAAAAGCGGATTTGCTTTTTATTGCTAAGGATACGCGCGCGGAATCAGCCGAATGGATAGAAAAAAATATCCCTCCGGGAACTAAGATTGCCATGGATCATACTTTTTTCCGGCCGCAGATAAAACAATCCATCAGCCAAATCAGGGAAAAGGAAATAATCCTTAACCAGCAGTCAGAATTGCGGGAATTAAAAAATAAAAAATTTAATCTCTTGCTTAAAACGCTCAGCGATTCGCAAACTTATGAAATCTACTATCTTGTTGAGGGCCGGGAAAAAGCCGGAATGTTTCTCGGCTTCTGGCCGGTAATAAAAAATAATCTGGAAGAATTGGCTAAATGCGGCATTCAATACGTTGTTTTTGACAATATGAATTCCGCTCAAAGCATGAAGGACCTCAGAAGCGCGGCGTTAGGAAAATTTATTCTGGTGGCGGAATTCAGCCCTTATTACGATAATTTTTACCGCCTGCCCTATGATACAACCGAGACAACTTGTTTAACTATGGCAGGCAGGGAATTGTTTTCACGCAAGAAACCGGGGCCGTTTATCCAAATTTATAAAATCAGATGAATCGATTAAAAAAACATAAAAAATTTATCCTGTTTTTTGGTTCTACTATTTTAATTTTTCTTTGGCCGCTGATTTCTCTGCGGGCTTCATTTTTAGGCGGGGATAATCTTGTGCAGTTCTATCCCTGGATGAAGGCCTATAGCGCGGCAATCAAAAATTTTACTTTTCCGTTTTGGACAGGGCAAATCCAAAGCGGTTTTCCTTTGGCGGCGGAAGGGCAAACCGGAGTTTTTTACCCGCTGAATATCCTTATTTTTTATTTACTGCCTTTTAATTTCGCTTTTAATTTTTCAATTATTTTCCATTTTTTGATCGGCGGGATATTTACTTACTTATACGCCAGAAAGATCGGCTG
>JAKAMF010000092.1 GCA_021813045.1 bacterium
GCATGCCCAGGCGGTAAAAGAGGTATTGAAACAGATCGGCGCTGATGAAAACAAAATTATCACTGTTTTAAATAAAATTGATTTAGTAGAAGATAAAACCTGGCTCGGCCATTTAGCAAATGATTTTGATCAAGCGGCCAGTATTTCCGCCAAGTTAAAAATAAATTTAGAAGAGCTGTTGGGAAAGATAGAAGAGAGTTTCCGCGGCCGGATGAGCGCGGTAGAATTTACCATCCCGCATTCGCGCATGGATTTGCTGGACCTTTGCCACCGGCAGGGGCAGGTTAAGGAGGCTAAATACCTTTCTCAGGGCGTAAAGATTAAGGCCGTACTGCCGAAAATTTTTATTTCCCGCTATTTTAAAGGCATTGAGGTTAAATACGCGGATTAGAAAATGGCTTGACAAGATTATATTTTTGTGTTAAATTTTACACCTGTTGGGAAATTTTTTTTACCCGGCAATTAGCACTCCTATACCAAGAGTGCTAATTTGCGGTAAAATCAGGTTTAGCGATTGACAAAACAATCAAATGTGTTAAAATTCTTAATCCTATGGTAAGAAAAGTAGATAATCAATCCAGGCTTAGGTCGGTTCTGGCCAGCGCGATCAACCGGTATATTAAGAACGCCATGCCGGTTTCTTCGGAAGAGATGGCCAAGGAATTCGGCCTTAGCTCAGCCACGATCCGGAATATCTTCGCGGAATTAGAAGAGGCGGGATATCTTACGCACCCTTATACTTCTGCCGGCAGGGTTCCTACGGATAAGGGCTACCGTTATTACGTGGATTTTCTTTTGGCGGAAATGGAATTATTAGATGAAGAAAAGTCGCGGGTTACCAGCGAATACAAACGCCAGTTAAACCGGATAGAGGATGTTTTAGAAGCTACTTCAGAAATGGTCTCTGCGCTTACCGGCTGCGCGGGAATCGTTTCTTTTTTGGATTGGCAGGATAAGATTTTTTATAAAGGCATCAGCTCGGTTTTGGACCAGCCGGAATTTCAGGATTTGGGCCAGATGCGTTTTTTGATCCGCATGATCGAGGATAAACGCGACCTGTTAAGTATCGTTAACCGCGATTTTGAGGATAAGGTTAAGGTTTATATTGGCAAAGAGATCGGCTGCAGCCAGATTAGTAATTGCGCTTTGGCGGTTTCCCGTTATAAGGTAAAGAAGAAACCGGCGGGACGGTTGGCGGTTTTAGGCCCTACGCGCATGGAGTATGAACATATCATACCCACCCTGGAATACGTTTCCGATGTTCTAACCGAGGTTTTGGATGATTTTTAATATGGGCGAAGAAAAGAAGAACCATGCTAACGGCAAAAAAGAAGAAGTTAAAAAACTGGAAAAGACTGTTTCTCTTTCCGAGGCAGAATACCTGGTTTTAAAAGAACAGGCAGCTAAGGCGGAAGAATATAAGGATAAATGCCTGCGCTTACAGGCTGACTTTGATAATAGCCGCAAGCGCATAGAAAAGGACCGTCAGGATTATATTAAATTTGCTAATGAAGGCCTGATCGCCGATTTATTGAATGTTTTGGATGATTTGGAAAGGGCGGTGGATTTGGCGGAGACTAAACATCAGGACCTGCCGGCATTTTTAAAAGGCGTGGAAATGATTTTAGCGCATTTATATCAAACGCTGAAAAACCACGGAGTTAAGCCGATCGAAGCAGAAGGTAAGCCCTTTGACCCGAATTATCACGAGGCCTTAATGCAGGTTGACGATCAGGATAAGCCGGAGCATACAGTAGCGGAGGAATTACAAAAAGGATATATGTTGAACGACAGGGTTATTCGGACTTCTAAAGTGAAGGTAACCAAGAAGCCCGAGCAGAAAGAGTAGGAGGAGGAGATATGGCAAAAGTAATCGGTATTGACTTAGGTACATCAAATTCAGCAGCAGCAGTAATGGAGGGCGGCCGGCCGGTGATCATTCCTTCCGCGGAAGGCGCGGGCGTGGCATCGGGAAAGGCGTTTCCTTCTTACGTTGCTTTTACTAAAGACGGACAGCGTTTAGTCGGCGAGCCGGCCAGACGCCAGGCAGCGATCAATCCGGAAGGAACGATCCAGGCAGCCAAGCGTAAGATGGGTACGGATTTCCATTTTAAAATTTTCGGCAAGGATTACACTCCCCAGCAGATCTCGGCTTTTATCCTGCAGAAGATTAAACAGGATGCGGAAGCATATTTAGGAGATAAGGTTGAAGAAGTAGTAATTACCTGCCCGGCGTATTTTGACGACAATCAAAGACAGGCGACCAAAGATGCCGGCGAGATTGCCGGTTTAAAAGTTTTAAGGATTATTAATGAGCCGACTGCGGCCTGTCTGGCTTACGGTCTGGAAAAAGCCGGCAAAGAATTAAAGATCCTGGTTTTTGATTTTGGCGGCGGCACCTTAGACGTTACTCTGATGGAAATGTGGAAAGAAGGCGGGTTTAAGGTAATGGCTACTTCCGGAGACACGCAACTCGGCGGCACGGATATGGACAACGTGTTGATCGATTATATCGTAAATCAATTTAAACGCGAGACCGGGATCGACTTGAAAAACGATAAAATGGCGATTCAACGTTTGCGCGAAGCAGCGGAAAAGGCCAAGGTGGAGTTATCCAGCACTTTAACTACGGATATTAACCTTCCTTTTATTACAGCTGATGCCAGCGGCCCGAAGCATTTAACTATGTCAATTAACCGCGCCAAGCTGGAAGAGTTGGTTAATCCGATTATTGAAAGATGCCGCGGACCATTGGAAAGAGCGCTCAAGGATGCCAAAGAGGCATTTACTAAAGAAGGCATTGAGTTTGCCGATAAGGGGGTAGATAGGATCATCATGGTTGGCGGGCCAACCAGAATGCCGATCGTGCAGAAATTTGTCGAGGATTATTTTGGCAAGAAGATCGAGCGCGGGATCGACCCCATGGAATGCGTTGCTTTGGGCGCGGCAGTACAGGCAGCGATTATCAAGGGCGATGTTAAAGACGTGCTTTTGCTTGATGTTACTCCGTTGTCCTTAGGTATTGAAACCTTGGGCGGAGTAAATACCCGTTTGATTGACCGTAATACCACTATCCCTACGCGTAAGTCGCAGGTTTTTTCTACTGCCGCGGATAATCAAACCGCGGTGACCATTCGCGTATTGCAGGGTGAGCGTCAGATGGCGGATGATAACGTAGAGTTGGGCAGATTTGATCTGGTCGGGATTCCGGCTGCGCCGCGCGGCGTGCCGCAGATCGAAGTTGCTTTTGACATTGACGCCAACGGCCTGGTGCATGTTTCGGCCAAGGATTTAGGCACCGGCAAAGAGCAGAAAATTTCGATTACTGCTCCCAAGAAACTTTCTAAAGAAGATATTGATAAGATGGTGCATGACGCGGAAAAATTTGCCTCGGAAGACGCCAAGAAAAAAGAAGAAGTTGAGGCGATCAACCAAGCAGATAACCTGGTCTACGCTACGGAAAAGTCGTTGAAAGACTATGGCGATAAGGTCAGCCAGGCGGAGCGCGCTGATATCGAAGCAAAATGTAATGATTTAAAAACCGCGATTAAAGATAAAAATATTGACCGGATTAAAAAGGGTATGGATGATTTGACCAAGGCTTCGCATAAGCTGGCGGAAGAAATTTACAAGCAGGCGTCGGCTAAACAACAGCAGCAGGCTGGCCAAGCTGGCCCGCAGCCGGGGGCAGGTCCTCAGGAAGAGCCTAAAGCAAAGTCCGATAAAGAAGATATTATCGACGCAGAATTCAAAGAAGAAGACGATAACAAGAAGTAATGTCAACTAAACGCGATTATTACGAGATCCTTGGGGT
>JAKAMF010000093.1 GCA_021813045.1 bacterium
TGCCGACGGTGCTGGGAAAGATGGAAGGATTAACGTAACGCGGGCCGTCCGTAAGCGACTCGCGGTCAAATTTGGAAATACTGTGCAAACTGCCTAAGGTTGTGCCTACGCAAATGCCGCTGCGTAAAGTATTGGCCTCATTAATTTCCAGGCCGGCGTCATCCATGGCCAGTTTAGCCGCGCAAAGCAATAACAGCGTGGCGCGGTCTAAGTCCATTAAACTTTTGGCGCCTAAAATATCTTTGGGAGTGAAATCGCGGATCTCGCCGGCGATCTTCACATCCAGGCCTTTGGTATCGAATAAAGTGATCGCGCCAAATCCGGAAAGCCCGCTGGATAAATTCCGCCAAAAATATTCCCTGCCGATCCCCAGCGGTGAAACCACGCCCATTCCGGTAATCGCGATTTTTTTTCTGCTCATGCCTGAATGCTTAATCCTCCGTCAATAATAATGGTCTGGCCGGTAATGTAGCCGCTGAAATCATCAGCCAGAAATTTTACGCACTTTGCCACCTCTTCGGCTTTGCCTAAACGGCCCAAAGGCAGGCGCTCGAGCATTTTCTTTAAAAAATCCGGCCGCAGTTGGCCGACCATATCCGTTTCAATAAAACCCGGGGCAACCGCGTTGACTCTAATATTATATGGCGCGACTTCTCTGGCCAGGGCCTTGGTAAAGCCGATAATCCCGGCCTTGCTGGCAGAATAATTAGTCTGGCGCGGCAAACCAACCACGCCGCTAACGGAAGTAACATTAATAATACTGCCGGATTTCTGTTTAAAAAGCGTGATAATGCAGGCCTTGGAAAGATTAAAAGTCCCGCCGAGATTAGTATCTAAAACATCTTTCCAATCGGTTATGTCCATCATGGCCAGCGCCTTATCCTTAGTAATCCCGGCGTTATTTACCACAATATCCAAGCCGCCGAAAAACTCCATGGACCGCTCAACCCATTCCTTAACCGCCGTAAAATCTTTAATATCCACCTGAAAACCCTTAGCCTTAACTCCTAAATCGGAAATTTCTTTTTCCAAGCTAGCGGCTGCCTCCGCGCTTTTTAAATAATTAAAACTGATATTCGCGCCGCTGGCAGCTAATTCCAAAGCAATCGCCTTGCCAATGCCGCGGCTGGCGCCGCTGATAATCACATTTTTGCCTTTTAACATATTACCTCACCTATACACAGGTTTATCCACAAAAACCTGGCCTTATTACACAATTGGGGCTTGCGGGACCCAGATCTCAAAGTGGTTCCGGCAAGCCATATCGGCTGCTTCCTCTAAAAGTTCGATATTGGTGTTGCTGTTTAATGTCACTCCCACGATTTTATCTTCTCTGGCCAAAAGCATAGTCTCGGCAAAATCCGCACAGACCACGCCGGCCGGAGCTTTACTGTTGCAGGAATATTGAAACTCAAAAGGCAGCTTGATCAATCCGGCATCTACCACTGCCAGATCACTGCGGCTGCACTTACGGTAATTCTCGCTTTGCGAAATAAAAAAACCGCAGACAATTGCCTGCGGTTTTAATTCTTGCAGATTAACCTCTTCGTTTTTTAAACGCGAGGCAATTACTACTATATCCGCCTGGCCGGGGTCAGTATCACAACTTACCCGGCTACAGTATTCTTCCAGCTTTCTGGCGCAAAGCTGTCCCGCCGGATTATCCGCAGCGATTACCACCGCGGATAAATTTTTTAAATCAAGTTTTTTCGCCGCGGCAATGCGATAGACCGCCTCAACCATTGACCAGGCGGTTAAAAATCCGCTATTGGCAATGCCGATATCAAATTTTTTCGCGCTTTTATACCGGCGCTCAGCCAGCAATCCGCCCAAGCCGATCAAGCGGCAGCCCAGCTTATGCGCTGTCTGCGCAGCCTGCTGAATTTTAGCTACCAGATACTCGTCGCTGGACTTGGTAATTTCCTGCGGCAGAAGATTTAAAATAATCGCAAAACAGCCGATATTCAGCTTAAACACCGCGGATTCCGGCATCTTTTTTAAAAATTTAGCCGCCAGGCTATCGGGTAGATAACGAGTAGCCAGCCAGAGTTTTTTTAACTCTTTAACACTATCCAAATGAGTCAAAAAAGCGAATGTTTTCATATCAAGAGTCTGATTTGTGGGCTGCTTCTTTTCTGCGTTCTTTGCCTTCTAAATTATACTGCACTTTTTCCTTAATCCACTGTTCGATATGCTTACGATGAAACCGCCAATCAGTGCCGATCTTAAAACCGGGAATCTTGCCCTCGCGCGCGTAGCGGTGCACGGTCAAAGGGTGCAGATCAAGATAATCCGCCACATCCTTAGCTGTCATAATTTCTTTATTTTTATCCATATTCTCTACCTTCTTTTAGCATATTTAGACTAACTACAAATATACAAGCACAATTAGGTATTGTCAAGACGATAAATAAAAACCCCCTGCACGCCTACACGGCGCACAGGGGGCTATTTAGCTAAAGAATTTTATCGCTTATTTTTCGGGCCGAGGGCCACGGTCACTAATACGGAATTCCAGCTGGGCTGGATATTGATAATACAGTTCTCCCCCTCTTTTTCAAAATTCATCAAACGCTGGTCATATTCGACCAAATTGACTAACGTCCAGCCGTTCATCGGCATCTGCTCTTTGTAAAAACTGACCAGATCATTGGCATTTTTCCTGCCGGTATATTTTAAAAGGGCGATCCGGGTGGAACCATTATAAAAATCATAGGATTTTTTAGCGGCGATTTTTAATCCGCTCGGTACAGGAATATCGGTAAATTTATCGCCCGGCTGCGGCTCCAGCACCTTAGGCCCGGCAAGCATCACATCTTTCTTTTTATTCGAAGAAACGCAACCTATAAGAATAAAAGCCATAAAACAAGCAAAACTAAAAATTAAAATTTTCCTTAACATTTTGCCCCCTTTCTACGCAAAAATTCCCTAACATCATGCAAGATAATTTCAACCTGCTGGCCGGAAATCCCGTTTTTCAAGGCGTTTCTTTTCATTTCGCTATAGCTGATAATGTCTTCCGGGTCATGGCTGTCGGTGCCTAAAATTAATTTGGCGCCATAGCGCATGGCCAGATGCGCAACATGATAATTCCCTGCCCGGTGGCCGCGACGGGTAGTAATTTCTAAAAATATGCCCTTGTCTCTGGCTAATTTTACATCCTCTTCGGTAATATTCCCCGGATGAGCCAGGATATCTATATCTGATTCCAGCGCGGCGTGATTAGTGCCTTCGATTACCGGTTCGGCCGGCGATTCGCCATGCGCGACAATCACTTTAATCCCTTTTTTCCGGGCATAACGCGCCAAAGGCTTAAATTGACGCGGCGGCAAATGAGTCAATTCTATGCCGGCAAGTACCTGAATGGGGGAATTTTTTGGCCAGTGGCGGGTAAAATTAAGGATCGCAGGAATAACTGCTTTGATATTGCTGTAGTCAACGTGATCGGTAATCGCGATCACTTCAAAACCGGCAGAAGCATAACGCATAGCGACTTCCGTCGGTAAAAGGCAACCATCGCTGAGCAATGAATGACAATGTAAATTATACACTTAAACACCCTGCCTTTTAAGAAAACAAAATGCGCCTGGCAGGAATCGAACCTGCCGCACGCGGTTTAGGAAACCGCTGCTCTATCCTTATGAGCTACAGGCGCAGGTTTTACGACTGGTACTTAATCAAAGACTGCACCGGAAACCCTTTAAGCTTTTCCCTGCCTTTTAAGAATTCCAGCTCACTCAAAAATAAGATGCCGATGA
>JAKAMF010000022.1 GCA_021813045.1 bacterium
TTTGACCCGGTAATTTATTTTGCGGGATGGGAAAAAGAATATGCCGCGTTGATTGAGGCGCTTTTTAGTAAAATCAAGCCCAGCGAAATTGCCTGGATCAGCGTGGGCACGTTCCGTTTTAGCCCGTCGTTAAAACCAGTAATTGAAAAGCGCTTCCCGGCTAATAAAGTCCTTGATGAAGAGTTGCTCTTGGGATATGATAACAAACTAAGGTATGATTTTAAATTAAGGGAAAATATTTACCGCCGGATCTTAAATAATCTCCGTAAACACTCTCAAAAATTAAATATCTATCTATGCATGGAAGAAGCGCCAATAAAATTATAAGTTCGGTTTTGGTTTTAGCGGTTTTCGGGCTTTCCGGATGCGCCAGCGCGCCGGCTAAAGTCAACGAAGAAAATCTGATTAAACTTTACTCCCGCCAAAGGCAGCAGCCGAAAAAGTATCCGGTAATTTTTATTCCCGGTATTATGGGTACAGTGTTAAAAGACAGCCGGACCGGACAGACTATCTGGGGCCTGGCCAGCCGGAGATTTGTTGATGTCTTGGCTTTGCCGATTGATACAGTGACTTTGATCGTTGACCGCGACCGTTTGGTGGCTTCTGCGCCTTTGGGCAAGATGACGGTAATCCCGGGGGTATTGGAAAAAGAAATTTACGATAAACTTAAACGCGTGGCAACTAAGGCCGGCGGCTATGAACCCGGCAAGACTTCATTCGCGCTTTCTTATGACTGGCGCCGGGATTTGGTGGAAGCGGTAAAAGATTTAGATAATTTAATTCAAGAGATTAAGCGCAAATCCGGCGATCCGAATATAAAGGTTAATCTGGTTTGCCATTCTGCCGGCGGGCTGATCGCCCGTTATTACGCTAAATACGGCAGTAAGGATGTGCTGGGGCAAAATCCCTTGCCGCAGCCGGATTACAGCGGCGCTAAAAATATCAATAAAATTATTATGCTCGGCGTTCCCAATAGCGGGGCGGTGGAGGCGTTTCAGCGCGTGCATCTGGGTTTAGTTTTGCCGGTAATCGGATTTCTTTCTCCGGAAATACTTTTTACTATGCCGTCAATTTATGAGTCATTTCCGTTTGAAAGAAAAGATGTCTTTATCGATAAAAACGGCCGGTCGCTGGATGTTGATTTATATGACCCGGCAAATTGGGAAAAATACGGCTGGTCGATTTTTGATAAACGTAAACTTAGCAAAGTACGCCGCAGTTTTATTTTGCGCCATGGCCGGCCGCAGGGGCTGATTCTTTTTGACGAACAATTAACTAAGCAGCGCAGGTTTTTAGAGGCAGTATTGCAGCGCGCCAAAAAATTCCACGCGGCTTTGTGCCTTGGCGATCCGGAGGCAGAGAAGAGGTATGTAAATTATTTACTGCTTGGTTCGGACTGCCATCCAACTTTGGAGCACGCGTTGTTAAAATTAACCGATACCGGATGGAAAACGAGTTTTGGCTCTTTGGATTCGAGTATTAATAACTCGCTTTTTGGTTTAGGCGATGCCAGCGTGACTAAGGATAGTTTGTTAGGGGTAGTAGGGGATTATCAATTGCCTGCTTCCGCGGAAGTTTTTGTTTGCGAAAGCCATAATGATTTAGCTACCAGCACTACTTATTTGGACAACGCCTTGAACATGCTTTTGCGGGATTAATCTGCCTGTCCGCAGGCCTTTAAAACTTGTCAGGTAAAGTAAAATAGTGTATAATTCATCAGTTAGATTACGCGCCTGTAGCTCAATTGGATAGAGCATCAGCCTACGGAGCTGGTTGTTGCTGGTTCGACCCCAGCCAGGCGCATTTATTTTGGAATAGATGTTAAAAAGAGACGAATTATTCATGGCCGAGGCCATTAAAGAGGCGCGAATGGCCGCCGGCGAAGACGAGGTGCCGGTTGGCTGCGTTGTGGTCTGCGAGAATAAAATTATCGGCCGCGGACATAATCAGATCGAGCGCTTAAAGGATCCGACTGCTCACGCGGAAATGCTGGCTTTGACTTCTGCCTGCGCTTATCTAGGGCAGAAATGGCTGAATAGCGCTTCGGTGTATGTAACTATTGAGCCATGCTCGATGTGCGCTGGAGCAATGGTATTGGCGCGGGTAAAAAATCTAATTTACGGAGCGGATGACCCAAAAACCGGCGCCTGTGGTTCAGTTGTTAATATTGCCAGCCATAAAAAGTTAAACCATCATATTCAAATCAAAAAAGGCGTTCTTAAAGGGCCCTGCGGTTTTTTACTAAAAGAATTTTTTAAAAAGAAACGTAAGCAATAAAAGCGGAGAAGATAATGGCTGGTATGTCTTTAGCTGCCAGGGCAAGATTGGGTGGATTGCGGCGTGTTGAATTATATGGTAATCCAGGAACGCCTGAGGGGAGGAGCAAAGGCGGAAGGAAAACCATTAGTTATCTTCATCAGAATCCAAACTTGGCAAGGGAAGTTGGTTTTATAATAAGAAAAGAGATAGAGTGCCCGGTAAGATGCGCAGAGTTAGCGGAATTAATCGGAGTTATCTTAGGGGATGGTGGTTTACCGGGTAATCATCAGTTAACCATATCCCTTAATAGCAAGACTGATAAAGAATATTTGGTATTCTTAGGAAAAATTTTAAGAAAATTATTTTCAGTTAATTATCATATTCATCCGCGTAAAAATTGCAATGGGGCGGATATTGTAGTGAGTAGTTCAAATCTAGTGGATTTTTTATTAAAACAAGGACTAACCGCAGGAAATAAGGTAAAGAATCAAGTAGATATACCTAATTGGATAAATAAAAGATTCGAATATCAAAAATCTTGCGTGCGTGGCCTAGTAGATACTGACGGGAGTTTTTATCGTCATAGATATAATTCTAACGGGAAAAATTATGAGTATCTTAAGTTGTGTTTTACGAATTGCTCTAGGCCATTGCTAAATTCTGTATGGAGAATATTGAAGAAGTTTAATTTTGAGGCCTATTTGCATGGCGATCAGGTATTTATTTACTCTCGGCAGGGAATTAAGAGATATTTTGAAGAAATAGGTTCGCATAACCCGAAGCATTTAAATAAAATTAGGAAGTTTTTAGCGAATTAACATTGGAGAGGTGCCGGAGTGGTCGAACGGAGCTTCCTGCTAAGAAGTTGTTCTGGGAAACCGGGACCCTGGGTTCAAATCCCAGCCTCTCCGTAAAATTTTCCCGACAAGGGAAAATTTTAGGGATGCCGCAATGAGCGTCGCGAGCCGACAAGGCGAGCAGCGAATGCGGCGCCGTTCCTTAATGAAGTCATAAAACTATGCCCTACACAGTCTTTGCCCTCAAATGGCGGCCGCAGATTTTCGATGAAATTATCGGCCAGGATCATGTTGCTTCAACTCTGAGAAGCTCCTTAGAGAAAAGCCGTTTGGCTAATGCTTATTTATTTTGCGGGCCGCGCGGAGTAGGCAAAACATCTACTGCCAGGATTTTAGCTAAAGCGTTGAATTGCAAAGACGGCCCCACGGTCAGCCCTTGCGGTAAGTGCGCGTCTTGCCTGGAAATTGCCAAGGGCACAAGCTTAGACGTGATCGAAATCGATGGCGCTTCTAACCGCCTGATTGATGATGTCCGGACCTTGCGCGAAAACGTCAAATTCGCGCCTACCCAAGGAAAATTCAAGATTTACATTATTGACGAAGTTCATATGCTCACTAACGAGGCGTTTAACGCGCTTTTAAAAACACTGGAAGAGCCGCCGCCGTTTGTGAAATTTATCTTTGCCACGACTCATCCGCAGAAAATTCCTTCTACCATACTTTCGCGCTGCCAGCGCCTGGATTTCCGGCGGATCAGCGCTAAAGAAATGATTGAACAGTTAAAGAAAATCAGCCGCAGCGAGAAAATTACGGTTGATGAGGATGTGCTTTTCGCGATTGCCAAGGCTAGCGACGGTTCGCTGAGAGATGCGGAATCGATTTTAGACCAATTGGCGTCTTTTGCCCAAGGCAAAGTTTCTTTAAAAGACGCGGTTTCGGTTTTGGGCCTGATTGAGCAGGAGGCGCTGTTTGATATTGCCGATAAGATTATTCAGAAAAACGCTTTAGCCGCCTTGCAAATATTAGATAATATCCTTAATGAAGGCAAGGATATCAGTGTTTTCTTAAATAATTTGATTGAGCATTTTCGTAATCTGATGGTGGCAAAGATAAGCCCGGCGGATTCCGCGTTAATTGATTTGCCTAAGGAAGTATTAGATCGGCTTAGCCAGCAGGCAGCCGCGCTAAGCCTGGATGAGATTTTTGCTTATTTTAATATTTTAGTTGGGGCTCAGGAAACCGGCAAGCGCTTGGATTCTTTGCGCATCCCTTTGGAAATAGCCTTAGTAAAATTAGCCAGCGATAAAAAAGCGCAGGCATCGGTTAGCCAGCCGGCAGCCGCGCCGAAAAATAACCCTCCGGAAGCGCCGCGTCCGGCTAAGCCAGTTACTCCGCCGGTTGAGAATAAAAAAGAAGAAGAGCCGCCTAAAGAACCAAATACAATTTTATCAATCACGATTGAAGATATTAAAAACGCCTGGCAGAATATTGCCGACGGCTTGTCAAAAGTAAAAATGTATCTGGCAACCTATTTAAATGAAGGTACGCCGTTAAAATTAGAAAAAAATACCCTGACGATTTCATTTCCCAGGGATTGCTCGCTGCATAAGGAAACCTTAGAAGAGAGAGACAATCGGCAGTTAATCGAAAAGACATTTGCCGATTCGCTGAATTGTAATTTGAGAGTGAATTTTGTGCTTTCTAAAGAAGCCAGGCAGGAGCCAGTGCAGGATGACCCTGCTTTAAAAAGCGCCTTGAATGCCTTTGGCGCGCGTTTTATTAAGGAAATCTAATGGCCAATTACACAGAGTCAATAGAAAAGTTAATTGAATATTTGATTAAGTTTCCCGGCATCGGCCGGCGCAGCGCAGAGCGTATGGTTAGTTATATTTTGGGCGCCTCAAAAGAAGATGTAGCTAATCTTACCGAAGGGATTAAGCGGGTTAAAGAAAACGTGCGTTTTTGCCGTATTTGCCATAACTTAAGCGAACAGGAAATTTGCCGTATTTGCAGCGACGGGCGGCGTAAAAAAGAATTGGTTTGTATCGTGGAAAAGCCCAGCGATGTCACGGCAATTGAAAAGGCCGGCAATTACAGCGGGGTTTATCATGTTTTATTAGGCGCGATTTCGCCTTTAGACGGCATCGCGCCTTCAGATCTAAAAATTGACAGCTTGCTGGAACGTATTAAGGAAAATAATATCGCGGAGGTAATTATCGCTACTGACGCGGATACTTCCGGCGAAACCACCGCGCTTTATTTAGCCAAGTTATTAAAGCCGCTTGGCGTAAAGATCAGCCGTATCGGCTTAGGCCTTCCGGTTGGTTCAAATCTGGAATACGCGGACGTTTCGACTTTAACCGTCGCTCTTGATTCGCGCAGAGAATTATAATTGATTTTTTCGCTCTTTTTAATATAATAATACCTCAATTCCCCCTTAGCTCAGTCGGTAGAGCGAGTGGCTGTGCACAAGGCGCGAAGCGCCGAGTGCAAAACTCGGTGTACAGCGCCAAAGGGCGAGCAAGGAAGTCGGGAGGTGGCATTGGCAAAACAAGATACACGTTGTTATGCTGATCGCCGACAGTATTTAATTGCTGCTGTTCATAAACGACGTAAAAAAATAAGGCAGTTGGCAATTGAATACAAAGGCGGTGCGTGTCAAACATGCGGTTATAAGCGATGTATTGATGCGCTGGAATTTCATCATAGCAATGGCTCTAAAAAGGACTTTAGCATATCCGAAAAAGGATATACCAGAAGTTGGGCTAAAGTTAAAGAAGAGCTGGATAAGTGTATTTTATTGTGCGCCAATTGTCATCGAGAACTTCATGCTCGAGACGCAGCTTCTGCGGGAAACCGCAGTTGAAACTGCAGGAGAATTGCTGGAAGCCCTAACGCGCTCAAGCGCAAGGGTAATCAGCAGCCGAGCCCGCTAGGATTTGTGGCGGGAAGGTTCAGAGACTATGCACCTGCTGCCGTAACGTTAAGCCGACGGCAAAGATATAGTCCAAGTCCGAAAGTAATTTCGGGTCGCTTGTAACCACCAGGTCCGAGGTTCGAGTCCTCGAGGGGGAGCCATATTTAATAGGCCTTACAGTTAGTTGTGTAATGCCACACGTTTAGCAAGCAGTTTTTAAGGTAGAATTTGGCTCTTTGATTTCTTGGTTAAACGTCTCAAAGTACTGCCTCGGCGTCATGTTATTAAGCGACTGATGCGGATAATCGGTATTGTAGTTGTTAATCCATCGTTTGAGCTCTTCCGAGAAGGCAAATGGATCATCCCAGTCATTTGTCCAGACCAAGTCTTCTTTAATCGTGCGCATGACGCGTTCGGTATCAGAGTTGCCTTTAGGATTGCACCAGGTGGTGAATATCTGGGTGATGCCTAATAATGAGCAGCTCATCATGAAGCGATTGGAAGTTGGCTGGCAGCCATTGTCTGATAGCAAAAAGAGTTGTTGATCTTTGAGCGTTTCACGGATTCCTTGAGGGAAGCGATTGTTAACAGCCGACTCCACGGCATCAAGCCAGTCATCGGTTTTGGAGCGCATACTTAACGAGTACCCAATGATTTCTTTGGTGCACCAGTCAAGCACAATACATAGGTACAGCCATCCCCAGGGGAATATCTTGATCTTGGTCATATCAATGCCTCAGTAGTGATTGGGTCGGTGGGCGCGCGGTTTCGGCCGTATTGGCCCGCGTTTAGCCCTTAAACGTTGCTGCTTGGTAACTAAAAGATTATGTTCTTTCATAATGCGGTGTACCCGGTTAATAGCGCAGGGATAATGCTCTCGGTATTTCAGATATGACCAGATACGCCGGTATCCCCAAAGAGGATGATCGGTTTTGATAGGCAGTATCCGCAAGAGTAATTCCTGGTCTCGGGTAATGGTAGATTGAGAGCGTTGGCGTCTCATAGCTCGTATTCGTTTTTTTTTAACTCAATCGTCAAGTCGCCGATGATGGTGCGCAGCTTCTTGACTTGAGTTTCCAGGGTTTGTTCTTTCTGAGACTGTTTCTTAATTTCGAAGGACTGGTGGCAGTTGGCCAGGAATAAATCGCGCCATTTGTAATATTGAGTCTGCGAGATCTGGTATTTTTGGCATAAGGCGCTGACATCAATTTGGCCGCTTAATCCTTCAAGCACGATTTGTGACTTTTGTTTACTGGTCCAGAGGCGGTGTTTCATAGAATAAGAGCTCCTTTCTGGGGGCATTGCCCCATGAGCTATATTCTACCTTATTTTAACCAGTTTGTTAACTAGTGGCAGTATAGTTGTAAGGCCTATTAGATAATATTAGGAGATAATAAAATGAAAAAAGCTTTAGTAGCCGGTGCTGGAGGTTTTATTGGCAGCCATTTAGTAAAAAAATTAAAGCAAGAAGGTTATTGGGTACGCGGTGTTGATATAAAAAAATGCGAGTTTTCTGATTCTGCTGCCGATGAGTTTTTAGTTTTAGACTTAAGGAACGAAGATAATTGCCGTAAGGCGCTTACGCTAAGCGCAGGCTTATTTGATGAAGTGTATCAATTAGCGGCAGATATGGGCGGCATGGGTTTTATTCATTCTGCGGAATGCGAAATTATGCGTAATAGCGCGTTGATTAATATTAATATGATTTATAATGCTGCAAGCATAGGTATAAAACGCTACTTTTTTTCTTCTTCTGCTTGCGTTTATCGGGATATGGATTTTGGCGAGCCGGAACTTAAAGAAGAAGACGCTTATCCGGCATTTCCCGATAATGAATACGGTTGGGAAAAGCTTTATGCCGAGCGGATGGCTTTAGCATTTGCCAGAAAATATAAGATGACAGTCCGTATTGCCAGATTTCAAAATTGTTATGGCCCAGAAGGGACTTGGGACGGCGGCAGGGAAAAGGCTCCGGCAGCGATTTGCCGTAAAGTAGCCAAAGCCAAAGACGGCGGGACAATTGAGATCTGGGGCGATGGCACGGCAATCCGTTCGTATACCTACATTGATGATATGATTGATGGTATCTACCGTTTGATGCAGTCGGAAATTGATTGTCCGGTTAATATCGGTTCTCCGGAATATGTTTCGGTTAAAGAATTAGTCGAGGCGGTTAGTTTGGCCGCTGGCAAAAAGGTGCTTATTAAATCGATCGATGGCCCTGTGGGAGTGCAATCTAGGAATTTCAGCAATAAAAAAATTTATTCGTTAGGCTGGAAGGCGAAATTTTCGTTAAGAGAAGGGATTAAAATAACCTATGATTGGGTTAAAAAACAAGTTGATGCCGCAAAATAATTAGTTGACAAAAATTTAAAAAATAAATAAAATAACGCTAATGAGAAAAGTTTCATTTTTTGTATTTGTTTTATTTCTATCATCTTACAGCGTTTCTTTCGCTTTTGAACCAGCCGAGGCCTTTGCTCAGGAACAAGCGGAAGCCAAAGCCATTGAACAGGCGCAGGGCACAGCTCAAGCCCGGCCGGCGCCAGAAGAAAACGTCCCATCCCAGTCAGAAAAAACAAAAACTATCACCGGTTTTGAGGTTCTTTCCGGCTTTGCTCATGCTAAAATCCATAACCGCGGAAATTATAATCTCGTTCCGCTTATCTTCGATCTAAATTTTAATTTAAAACCGCCGATAGAGAAACTCGGCATTAAATACTGGGGTTTGATTCAATTCCAGTTGGAAGGTTTTATCAACACCGTAACTTCTCCGAAATCTAATGTTGAGCCGGGCGGCGCGTTTATGTTTAAAATCGGATTTCTGCCGGAGCATTATAAATTCCAACCCTACGTGAAAATGGGCGTTGGCATGCTTTATATGTCACAGGCAACTAATGAGCAATCTACGCGTTTTAATTTTATTGAGCAGGGTTGTGCCGGGGTGCACTATTATCTTACCAAACAGTTGGGGCTGACATTTGAATGTCGCTATCGGCATTTATCTAATGCCGGGATTTCTCATCCTAATAGCGGAATCAATACTGCATTTTATCTTTTGGGAGCTTCCTACCAATTTTAAAACTTATCTAATATGCGTAATATAAGGCTTGCTAATTTATCCAATTGCGTGGTTTTTTTTGATTTCGATAACACAATTACCCCGTTTGATGTTTTAGATGATATCATCAAGCGTTTTTCTGTAGATAATAATTGGGTGGTTTTTGAGCGTGATTGGAAGCAGGGCCGGATCGGCTCTAAGCAATGTTTGGAAGGCCAGCTGAATTCAGTGCGGGTTACTCAGAGCCGGCTGCTGAAATATCTATCCGGGATTAAAGTTGACCCTAAATTTCATAAGATTATTGATTTAATGAAGAAAGAAGGGTTAAGGCCGGTAATCCTCAGCGACAGTTTTGCCTGGATTATCGTTAATATTTTGGCGAAAAACGGGGTTAAGGGCGCGGAAGTATATGCCAACGGTTTAAAATTTAAACAAGATAAACTAATTCCGTCCTTTCCTTATTATAATCCTGCTTGTCCGCGCTGCGCGCATTGCAAAAAGAAAAACTTGAAAAAGAAGAATATCCGCGATAAAATTATCATGTATATTGGAGACGGACTTTCGGATATCTGCCCGGCAGAATGCTCGGATATGGTCTTTGCCAAAACCGGGGGAAGGCTGCTCACACACTTCCGTAAGAATAAAAAACTCTGTATTGCTTATAATAACTTAGAAGATATCTATAATTATTTTAGGGGGTTGGATAAATGAGCCAGAAACAAAAAACTATAAAAAATCCGCCTAAGGCTAAAGAGGACGAATTGCTTAGCTTGGAGGCTAAATATTGCTCTTGGGGGGATACTGTCCACTACGCGGAAAAATTGAATATCTTTGACCGCGCGGAAGGGATTTGCCTTTATGACCGGGAGGGCACAGAATTTGTTGACCTGCAAATGTGGTATTCGGCAGCTAATTTTGGCTACCGCAATCAGCGTTTGAATGATGCTTTGAAACGCCAGATCGATAAGCTCCCACAGTTGGCTTGCCAGTATTTACACGCGGAAAAAATTCTTTTAGCTACTAAGCTTGCCCAGAGAATCGGGATGATCTTTGAGCAAAAGGGCAGGGTGCATTTTAATGTCGGCGGCTCCGCGGCGATCGAGGATTCTTTAAAATTAGTCAGAAACCATACCGGCAGGAATCTGGTTTTTGCTTTTATGGGTGGTTACCATGGTAGGACTTTAGGCGCTTCGGCGATTACTTCAAGCTACAGGTATAGGGAAAAATTCGGGCATTTTGCTGATCGCGCGATGTTTATTCCTTATCCCTATTGTTTTCGTTGTCCTTATGAGAAAAAACGCGATTTCTGCGATATGTACTGCCTGCGGCAGTTTGAAAGGCTATTTGAAACCGAGTATCATTCTGTATTGAATGTTAAGACTAAAAAATGCGAATTCGGAGCTTTTTATGTGGAAGCGGTGCAGGGTACCGGCGGCTATGTGGTTCCTCCCGAGGATTATTTTACCCGCTTGAAAGAAATTTTAGAGAGGTACAATATTCTTCTGGTTGATGATGAAGTGCAGATGGGATTTTTCCGCACCGGTAAATTCTGGGCAATTGAGCATTTTAACGTTGTCCCGGATGTGGTTGTTTTTGGCAAGGCTATGACTAATGGTCTTAATCCTTTGTCAGGCATCTGGGCTAAAGAGGATTTGATTTCACCTACCGTTTTTCCTCCCGGTTCAACCCATTCCACATTCTCATCCAACCCTTTAGGCACGGCCGTTGGCTTAGAGACCCTGAAATTAATTGAAGAATCAGATTTTGCTACTAGCGTGCCGAAAAAAGGCGAATACTTTGTTTCGCGCCTGCGTAAACTTGCTAAAAAATATCCGCAGATCGGCCATGTGGAAGGCATCGGTTTGGCTTTGAGAATGGAAATCTGCCAGAAAGACGGATTTACTCCGAATAAAGAGCTTACCGACGCGATTACCAATATCGGCCTGGCCGGTAATTTAAGCGTAGGCGGGAAAAAGAGAGGGTTAATTCTGGATGTCGGCGGATATTATAAGAATGTTTTTACGCTAGCGCCTTCTTTGTATATTACCGAAGAGCAAATTGACCTGTCGGTTGATCTTTTTGAAGAAGCATTGCGTAAAGCGTTGAATATGGTTTCTTAATTACCAGGATGCTATCCCGAGCCAGCCGTATTCTTGATTTTGACGGCTCGCTGCTTCTCCAGCCGGAGCTTATTCGAAAACACAATCCCAAAATAATTGATTTTAAATTTATTGGCCCGGATTGCCGGTTGTGGATGAGTAAGAAAACATCCGGTAAAATCAGTAAACAATTTGAGCCGGCGGATAAAAACGCGATTACCTTTCTTGGCTCAGGCGACTTCCACAATATTTCCTATCTTTTAGTCCGGCAATTCACTCAACCGATCAACGTAATCATTTTTGACTTTCATCCTGATTGGGATATTCGTTTGCCTAAATTTGGCTGCGGCTCGTGGGTTTCGCGCGTTTTAGAAATGCCTAATGTGGAAAAAATAATTATTTTGGGGGCGTCTTCGGACGATATTTCCTCATCGGCTATCCGCGGGGGTAACCTAAAAGAATTTTTTAGCGGCAGAGTTGAACTTTATCCTTTTCGGCATTCTCCGACTAAGATTTCACGTTCGCAAACTATTCAATGGAAAGAATTAGAAAAAGAAAATCAGGGAGATTTTTTAGCTGGGATTCTTGGCAAGCTTAAAGCACAGCAGGTTTACGTAAGTATTGATAAGGACTGCTTGAATTCTCAATCTGCCTTGACCAATTGGGAAGAAGGGTATCTTAGTTTAGAATACCTGTTAAGTGCCTTGCGATTAATAAAAAATAAATTAGATATTGTAGGTTTAGATATTACCGGAGAGTATTCTCCGGAAGAATTCGCCAGCCGGTTTAAAGGCTTGATTTCCCGCCTTGACCATCCGAAAAGTTATTCCGCTAAAAATAAACCGCAGGAATTGATTAATTCGATTAATCAGAAAACTAACCTAAAGATATTGGAAGCTTTATTTAGTTAAACTGACGAGGGTGATGCCGAGGACGATCAGGCCGGTGCCGAGCCAGCGTTTGTAACAGACCTTTTCTTTAAGAAACAATCCGGAAGCAAAAGCAATAAAGATATAATGCATGCTATCTAAGGGGAAAGCGAAGTTTAATTCCACGCGAGACAGGACTATCAGCCATAGTATCAGTGATATAGTGCTAAAGGTAAAACTTATCCAGGTTCCCGGGACCAGAATTAACCTGAGGACAAAATCAATCGCTTTTTTTATCCCGTTAACCTGAATATCCAGAGAATTGACTGATTTTTTTAGGAAAATCTGACTGAAGGTATCACAGCTGCTGCTTAAAAGTATCAGACAGATAATTAAAAGTAAAGGGTAGTCCATTATAATGGTATATCTTCTTTTTTGTTAGCGGTTAAAGATACCAGAATTACCCCGCTTAAAATTATTAATATGCCTATCCATCTTAGGGGAGGCACTTTTTCGCCGAGAAAAATTATGGAAGAAATCGGCACCAGGATATAGCTTAAACTGGCAACCGGGACAGCGATGCTTAAATCGATTCGGGAAAGAATAGTTGACCAGACGGCGAATAAGAGGATTACACCCAAGAAGCCCAGCCATAAATAAATAGAAAGGGCCACCGCTTTAATAAATAGTATCAGTCCGATGACCGAATTGACGGAAAACCCTGCTCCGGCAAGCGCGCTTTTTTTAAAACAGAAATTAATGAATGTTTCTAAGACGTCGGTTGAGGCGAGAAAAAAGATTATTTTAAGAGTAAGTTTATTTTTAGGCATAGTGTTTTAGTGGAATTGCTTGAATTGCCGCTATTTTAGCATAAAATAAAAGATTGTCTATGTTTAAATATATTAAAGAAATTCCTCCCACTGCCGGATTCGCGCTTTCAGCCAGGGACTTTTTGCCTTTGCCTGGATCGCTGGAAAGAGATTTCCAGGGGTATCTTGGCGCGGCGAAAGCCAAAATTACTTATTCCGGCACCGCCGCTTTTTATTTTATCCTGGAATCACTCAAAGAATTATCTTCTAAGGCAACCGTAGTTATTCCTGCTTATGTTTGCCCGCTTTTGCCGATAGCTATACACCGCGCCGGATTAAAAATACAGGTTTGTGATATAAATCAAGACAACTTTGATTATGATTGCCGGAAGTTAGAAAATATATGCGCAGCCAATAAAGATATTTTAGCGATTACCGCGGTACATCTGGCCGGGCTTCCTATAAATGTAAATAAAATAAAAGAAATCAGCCAAAAGCAGGGGGCATTTTTGATTGAAGATTGTGCGCAGAGCCTGGGCAGCCGGTATCAGGACGGGCTAACCGGGACTTTTGGCGATTTTTCTTTTTTTAGTTTGTGCCGCGGCAAGGGCTTGACTATTTATGAGGGCGGAGCGGCAATTGTTAATAAAAAAGAATACGTTTGTATTTTGGAAAATAAAATAAAGCAACTCAGCCGCAAAGATATTGTTTCCGAGCTGGTAAAGATTATAGAAGTTTTTGGTTATTGGGTTTTTTACCGGCCGCAACTTTTCTGGTTTATTTTTTCCCTGCCGCAGGAGTTTTGGAAAATTAAAGGGGATAAGATCAGGGCGGCAATTGAATATTTTGATTTTAATTTTCCGATCCATAAGGTTTCGGCTTTCCGTCAGAAAATCGGCCATGCCCAGTTTTCGCGTTTAGAAAGCGAGATCAAAAAGCAGAGGCAAAAAGCAGCGGTTTATTTGGAGGGATTAAGCAATACCCCCGGGATTAGACTAGTAAAAGAAGAAGACGGCTGTCAGTCAAGCTATCCTTATTTAACTTTAGTTTTTCAAGAAAGCCGGCGGCGCGATGCAGTTTTGCATAAATTACGCAATTCTGGTCTAGGCGGTTCGCAGATTTACGCTTGCGCGATTTGTGATTATGAATACCTTAAGCCGATCCTATCTAGCGGAGAATTCCCTAACGCGCGTTTTATGGCAGATCATTCCCTGACATTATCTACTAGCGTGTTCCTAAAGGAAAAAGATATGTTGGAGATAATCAGGATAGTAAAACTTCAATAATATTTTCCTGATTTTTAGGTAAGGCGAGAATTTTATCCCGTTTTAAAATAAAGCGCGGCTGGCGGATATTTTCTTTAATTATTTTCCCATTGATACTGATTTTATCTAAGCAATACCTGCCGAAATCTTTCATTCCCGGGTTCAAAAATTTAATTTTAACAGTTCTTTCGGCAAAACTGGTATTCAGGCAGATGGCAGATGATTTTTTAAATTGGCTTGCTACCAGTTTTGGTTCAATAATTAAATTTCCGTATTCGCCGCGCAGGCCGAAAACCTGCGTGACCAGAGTAAGAATAAACCAGCTGGCTGAACCGGTAAGATAACAATACATCCCGCGGCCCTGGCTGTTGAAATATTCCGGCAGACAGGGATAGATTTTGCTTTTTTGCGTGTCCAGGGCCATTTTATAAATTGAACTTAAAACTTCAAAACCTTCTTTGGCAAAACCGCGTTTATAAAGGGCATAAGCGAACATTACGCTCATATGGTTAAAGAAAGCCCCGTTTTCTTTATCGCCGTAAATAAAAGAAAACGCCCTGCCTAAGGCGAGCTGCTCTTCTTTAAAATCAGTATTCAGCCGGAAACCGCCAAGCTTTTGGTCTTTAAGGTATTTTTGGCAGTTTTTAAAGAGGATCCTGGTTTGCTCTTCGGTAGCGATGCCGCTCATTACGGGAAAAACCTGTCCGGTCAAGGTCATGCGTATCAGGCCGTTGATTCTTCCTTCAACTCTGCGTTTATTATTATCATAATAACCGTTAAAGAATCCTTCGGACAGCCATTCTGTTTTGCGGATATGCCCAATCAGCCATTGTGCTTTATTTTTCAGGTCAGCGATCAGCCGTCCGGCCGGGAGGGATATTTTTTCTCCGCCGACCTCGGTTTTAACCGCTTGAAAATAGCTTTCTAAGACGCCTTTTTTGTAATTTATATCGTTATAGTTTCCCGGCGAATCAAGCAGCAAGTTGATTTCTTTAAGCAGGGTAAAATTTTGTGTGTTTAAATTTTCCAGGATCTCGCAAAGCGTGTTTAAATTTTGCGCGTACATCGCGCTAAAAGCCACGCTTTCGCCGAATTCGCCGGCCATATCCAATCCATCGTTCCAATCCGCGCCTTCCAGCCGGATCAAGTTATGCGCTCCGACATTAAAAAATTGCACTAGGTTTTGCAGCAGGATATGTTCAAGAATGGTGCCTTTATAAATGTTTCCATTTTTCGACTTAAGCAAATTCCCATATTCCGGTTTCCAGTCTAAATCTTTTTGCCTTGAACGGTAAAGCTGCGGATCGCGGAAATAGGTAGTTTCTTCGTTAAGAATTTGTAAGTCGCCAGTCTGGTGGATATAAAGAAGCGTAGTAACTAGAGGCCAAATCCCATGGTCCATCCAGACCCGCGGGATATTGTTGCGGTCAGCGATAAATTCTCCCGGCTGGGCTCCGATAATAGTAGCGTTTGAGCCGTCTATGCGCACGCCGGAAAAATTATTGATTAAAATCTGTTTTACCTGCGATGGATTGTTCAGGATTAACGCTAAACAGTCCTGCCAGAGGTCGCGCCAGCCGCGGCCGCCTTTACCATAATCAAAATCCGGTAAAAAAGAGCAGCCGAAGATTTTGCGCAAAGTCGGTTGAATATTGACCCATTTCAGCCAATTATCAAAATTCTTATCCGCGCTTTCTACGGAATTATTCGCGCTGATATTCTGCCAGAATAATTTTGTTTGCTTTAACGAATCCGTAACTTTTGACAGGGAATTAAATTTTTCTAATAATGGCCCGGCCCCATTTTTATCCTTAATGATTCCCATAAGTACGATATAGGAGAAGCTCTTTTTCGCGGCCAGCGTTTTGGCCCTGAATCTTAAAGCCGCCATGGGTTCTTTACCCTGGAAAGGAAGCTGAGGGCTGGGCAAACGGCTGGTTAATATCGCTTCCGGAGCTTCTAAGTCTCCGGATTCGCCGACAAAGTCTTCCTGGGTGGCATAAATATACTGCGGGCCAAAAGATTTTTCGTCGATCCCGGAAACAAAATAAGAAGTATTGTTTTGTTTGTGGCCAGTTTCGTCAAAAGCTAACGTAGGGGTAACCGCTACGCCGAATTTATTCTTGGTAATGCGCGATAACAGACTGGTGACATGCCGGTGGTCATGTAAATTATTAGCCGAACGGCCAAAAATAGGAATTGCGGCTGTGGGGGTAAATTTGATTGGCCGTCGAGAAATATTAGTAATTTCTACTAACATGATTTCTAACGGCTCTGTGCTGGCCGGGACAAAAGAGGTGATTTTTGCGTTTAGCCCGAGTTTATTGTTTTTGCGGTTAATCGTTTGCCATCCCATGCCGGCATCTAATTGAAATTGGTCAAATTTTGCTAAAGCGGTGAGTTTGGATGCACCGGTAGCTGACCAGATTTTATCTTTGCCGGCATTAATCCAGAAATTACGGCTGGATTTTGAGTTCAATAAGCTTAATCGTGAAACCGGCTCAAGTAAAAATGATTCAAGGCCGGTTTTAAGGTCTCCGTGCAGGTCAGGCGAAAGAGAAGACATAACCGGATAAGCATTGCAAAGCGGGAAATACAAGCTTTTAACCTTGTTGGCAAGAGTAGAGGTAAAGTCTGCCCGGTTATTTTTAAATTCCCAAAGTGAATTTTTCATAGGGATTAAATCTATCATAGCGAGGGCCGCTTTTCAAGCTATTTTATGATAAAATCAAAAAAACCCTTGCATTGTAAGTTTCTGTGGTATAATAAGTAAAAATAAAAAGGCAGGCCGATGAGTAGGGATAAAAT
>JAKAMF010000094.1 GCA_021813045.1 bacterium
CCGGAAATAAAAATATGGCAATGAAAAAAATTGGTAAAATCGGCGTGTTGATGGGCGGGCCGTCTTCGGAAAGGGAGATTTCTTTAAAATCCGGCAAAGCGGTTTTTCAAAGTTTACAATCCGCAGGCATTGATGTAGTCGCTATTGATATAAAAACAGAAGATGTAGCAGAAAATCTTCGCCTGCTTAAAGCCAGCCGAATCGATTGCGCGTTCTTGGCCCTGCATGGCTGGTTCGGAGAAGACGGCCAGATACAGGCTATATTAGAAGAATTAAAAATGCCTTATACCGGTTCCGGGCCGCAAGCCAGCCGTACGGCGATGGATAAAACCGCCAGCCGGGAAGTTTTTTTAAAAGCCGATTTAACCATTCCGCGTTGCAAAATTTTAGAAAAAAGTAAGGGTCGCGTTAAAGATTTTAATCTTGAGCAGTTCGGCCTGCCTCTGGTGGTTAAGCCGGCCAGCCAAGGGTCAAGTGTGGGCTTGAGTATTATTGATCAGCACGGGCAGTTTTCTACGGCGCTCGATCTGGCTTTTCAATATGACGAAAAGGTTTTGATTGAAGAATATATCCCCGGCCGGGAATTAACCGTAGGGATTCTTCATGAGCAGGCATTGCCTTTAATTGAAATTATGCCGAAAAACCGGTTTTTTGATTTTCAGGCAAAATACCAGTCGGGGATGAGCGAGTATATTGTCCCTGCCCAGCTGCCCAAGGCGATTGCTGAGTTAGTGCAGGCCAAGGCTATGCTGGCCCATAAAATACTCGGCTGCCGTGATTTTTCCCGCGTAGATATAATTTTACGCCAGGACAATACCCCTTTTGTTTTAGAGGTAAATACGATTCCCGGCTTTACCGAGACCAGCCTTTTGCCTAAGGCCGCGCGGGCATCGGGAATAGATTTTGTTGAATTGTGCGTTAAATTAATTGAACTTGCTTATGAAAAAGCGTAAAATTAGCGTATCGCTTAAGCCGGCAATCGGGCTGGCAATATTTCTGGCGGTTATCTCCCTTTTAATTATTTTTTTGGGGTTATCTGCGCGCAAGTCGGATTTTTTTAAAATTAAGGGAGTAATTATCCGCCAGAGCCAGATCAAGGGTTCGCCTTTAGTCTTAGCTGTTCCGCAGGAGCCGGTCAAGATAGATCTTTCTTATCTGGTTGGGCAGAATATATTTGTAGTTGATTTGGGATCAGAAGAGAAGCGGCTTTCGCTGGCCTATCCCGGCTGGCGGCAGATAAAATTAACCCGGGTTATGCCGAATTGGCTGCATGCTAATTTCGTACAGCGCAAGCCAGCCGCTTGTGTTAAACTTTACCGGAATTTTTTCCTGGATGATCAGGGAGTGTTTTTTGACGTCGGGACAATTGATTGCGCGCAAACAAAGTTGCCGTTGGTTTTTGGGCTGGAGGGAAAAGTCTTTGGCGCGCGGCCGGGCAGTAAATATAATATTAAAGAAGTGGCTCTGGCATTGGAAATTATTAAAGCAATGCAGTCTAACCGGGCCTTAAAAAGGCTGTCCGTAATATCGGTTAATGTTTCGGATGCGGCCAATGCTTCTTTTGTCATCGGCTTGAGCCAGGATTTGAATATGGAAGTAAAAATCGGCCAGGGTTTTATTAACGATAAAATTAATATTTTGTCCAGCGTGCTGGCGCAGGTAAGGAATGATTTGGCCAAAGTTAAATACATCGACTTGAGGTTTAAAGAGCCGGTGATTAAATTCACCGAAGAAAAGAAAAAGAGATAAGGAAGGTAAGGCAATGTTGAATAATTATATCTGCGCGGTAGATATCGGCTCCAGCAAAATTTCCGCGGTTTGCGCGGTTTTAAAAAATAAAAAGATCGTTAGCTTATTTATGGCGAGCACTCCCTCCCGGGGAGTTAAAAAAGGGATTGTCGTCGATTCGGTTGAATTGACTAATTGTTTATCCGGTATTTTAAAGTCGTTAAAATCAAAATCCGGCGTGAATATCCGGGCGATTTTCTGCGCGGTATCCGGCAGCGATATTACTACCAAACATAGCCGGGCGATTATTCCCCTGGCCGAAAGAGGGAATAAGGTAGTAACCTTAACCGATATCCATAAGGTTAATGAACAGGCGCGTATTTTAGCCTCCAGCCTGGATGAGGAATCGATTCACCAGATCCCTTTCAGCTATTCGTTAGATTCCAAGGAAGAAATACTTAATCCGCTCGGGCTTTATGGCCATCGCATGGAAACCGACCTTTATTTGGTTTGCGCCAAGACATCGACAGTCGATTCCCTTACCCGGGCAGTTAATCAGGCCGGGTATGAGATTAAAAAAATATATTTTTCCGGTATTGCCACGGCCAGCGCGGTATTCGGCCGGCAGCAAGAGGGTTTTAGTCTGCTTTGCGATATCGGCAGCGATATCACCGAGATCCTTTTGTTTCAGGATGGCCTGCTGCGCAATATTGAAGTGATGCCGTTAGGAGCAGAAGAGATCAGCTTGGCTATTGCCAGGGAATTAGGCATTCCTTTGGATTTGGCAGAAAACGTAAAGAAGTCGCATTCATTTGTTTCTGACCCCGGCTCCGTAGAAGAAGACAAAGAGATATTAATCAAAAAAGATAATATCTATCGGCCGGTTAAACAAAAATTACTTTTAGAAATTGTCAATCCGCAGGTCGAATCGTTGTGCCGTCTAATTAAGGAGAGGGTAGGAAAAAATATTTCGATTGATCATATTAAAAATTTTGTAGTTGGCGGCCGGGCGGTTTTACTGGACGGGTTTTTAGAAAAA
The DNA here is from genome assembly GCA_021813045.1 of bacterium. Lineage (GTDB taxonomy): Bacteria > Omnitrophota > Gorgyraeia > Gygaellales > Profunditerraquicolaceae > JAKAMF01. Next base: position 2,768 of record JAKAMF010000094.1, read on the forward strand.
TTCGAGCATGTTTTAGGAATCCCGGTTCAGCTGGGCCGTGTTATTGACCCGGAGATCGCTAATTTGATTAAGAAAGATGAAGTTTCCACCACCCACGCTGAGCTGGCTTATTTAACTGCTTTAGGCGTAGTTATCCAAGAATCGCGGATTGATAAGTTGTATCTGGCTCCCGTTGTAAATCCTCCCAGTAATTTCTTCCTTAAGACCTTGGCTAAGGCCAAGGAGGTCTATCAGGAATACTTTTAAGGATTTTTCTTGGTTGACCTCAAATTTTTGTCGTGTATAATACTTTAAAGATGATCAAGGATAACGTTGCTAAAATCCGCTGCCAGATCCGCCAGGCCTGTGTTAAGGCCGGCAGGGATCCTTCGGAGATTACGCTTGTCGCGGTAAGCAAAAACCGCGGACCAGAGGCGATTCGGGAAGCGGTAAGCTGCAGGATTACGGATATTGGCGAAAACCGCGTTCAAGAGGCGGCAACCAAATATAATAATTTACAATTTCCTCTTGGCCATCAGCCAAAATGGCATTTAGTCGGCCATTTACAGACCAATAAAGTAAAAGAGGCGGTAAAGATTTTTGACCTGATCCATTCGGTTGATAGTTTGCGCCTGGCAGAGGAAATAGATAAGCAGGCGTTAAAGCTTGATAAGGTTCAAGATTTGCTCTTAGAAATTAAAACTTCTCCGGAGGAAACAAAATACGGTATAAAACCGGAAGAGGCGATTGAGATTGCCGGCAGAATCGCAAGATTAAGCAATATCCGGCTTTGCGGCTTGATGACTATTGCGCCATTAATGGATAATTCTGAAGGGGCACGGCCGTATTTTAAAACCTTAAAAGGGCTTTTTGATCAAATTAATTCTTTAGCAGCTATCAGCCATAAGCTTTCGATTGTTTCTATGGGCATGACTGATGATTTCGCGGTTGCAATTGAAGAAGGCGCG
>JAKAMF010000023.1 GCA_021813045.1 bacterium
TCCGATCTTCATCTTTAGCTACCACTGCTTGGCGGATCTTGGCGCCGATATCGGTCTTGATCGGTAAATTCTGCAGGTTCGGATTAGAAGAACTTAAGCGCCCGGTTTCGGTGCCGGTTTGATTAAATGAAGCGTGGATTAACCCGGTCCGGGGATCCACTAATTCCGGTAAGGCATCGACATAAGTGGTTTTTAATTTCATCAACTGCCGGTATTCCAGCAAAAATTGCGGCAAGGGATGCGACTTGGCCAGTTTATTCAGGACCTCTTCATCTGTGGAAGGCCCGGTCTTGCCTTTTTTGATCACCGGCAATTTTAATTTTTCAAAGAGCACTTCCCTTAACTGCTTGGTAGAATTAATATTAAACTGTGTGCCGCTGGCAGCATAAATGTCTTCGATCAATTTGATCAGCCGCTTTTCCAGGTAACTGCCTAATTCTTTTAAGGCTTTTAAATCAATCTTAATGCCGGCCAGTTCCATTTTTGCCAAAACATCCACTAGCGGCATTTCTACTTCGCTAAAAAGCTTAATTAATTGTTTTTCTTGCAGTAATTTTTCCAGTTCCGGCTTTAGCTTAATAATCAAATCAAGCGCGGCCGCCGGATTTAATTCTTCTAAAACCGGAGTTTGACCCAAATAATCCAAAGCCAGATCTGCCAGATCAAAGCTTGCCTTGGACTGGTTCAAAAGATAGCCGGCGATCATGGTGTCAAAATATAAACCGGCTAATTTTATGCCTCTACCGGCTAAAATTATTTTTAGTTTTTTTAAATCATGCCCGATTTTTTTAACCCGGCTGTCTTCTAAAATGCTCTTTAACTCCGGGCCGGGCTCTGCGGATTGGAAAAATTCCCGGTCAAAAGAAAAAACTAAATTCCCCGCCGGATCAGCTAAAAAAAAGGCCTCCCGCGGATTTTCCTTAAGTTGACCAGCCTTAAATTCAGACAACTTGATTTGCTCCTGCGGCGAGCTTAGCGTAGAAACCGGTAATTCTTTTAAAAATTTACGGAATTCCAAATATTTAAAAATCCGCGCCAATTCCGTGTAATCCGGCGAGCTGATCTTTAGATCGTCAATTGCCAACCCTAGCTCAACCTTATCGTCCAATATAGCCAATTCCTGGCTGAGCATGATCTGATCTTTGTTCGCCAATAAAGAGGCCTTAAGCTTTTCCTGCTTAAGCTCTTCGATCCCAGAAAGCAGCTTTTTCAAACTGCCGGCCGATTTAATTAACTCCACCGCGGTTTTTTCACCAATCCCCGGCACGCCGGGGATATTATCCGCATCATCGCCCATCAAAGCGATAATATCCGGAATAAATTCCGGTAAAACCCCAAAACGCTCTTTGACTTTATTAACGTCGTAAGTAAATCCGTTTTCTTTGGTCGGATTAAACACAGAAATATCTTCCGCAGTTAACTGCAGGATATCTTTATCCGAACTGACAATTGTAACGCTGAAATTTTCTGCCTTAGCCTGCCTGGCCAGGGTAGCGATAATATCATCCGCCTCAAAACCCTCTTTTTCCAAAATCTTGATTCCGTAGGCACGGACTATCTCTTTAATCAACGGAATCTGGCTGGTTAAACCGTCCGGCATGGCCGGCCTTTGCATTTTATAAGCGGCGAATTTTTTCTGCCGGAAGGTGTCGCGGGAAATATCAAAACAGCAAGCCAAGTACTCCGGTTTTTCTTCCTTTAATATTTTATTCAGTATATTCAGAAAACCATAAACCGCGTTAGTCGGCTGGCCAAAAGACGTTGACAGCGAACTCAACGCATAAAAAGCGCGGTAACAAAAAGCCGTGGCATCGATTAAGTATAGCCGTTTTTTTGCCATTAATTTAGAGCATGGAATTTAATTTAGTATTGGCAGGAAAAATTTTATTAATTTCTACTTTGCTAAGGCTTTAGTCAGCGCTTTTTCCAAAAATTCTTGAATTTCGGGGTTATCCGGATCTAAAAACTCCGCTTCAATGCCCTGTTTTATGGCAAGCTCATTATTGCCTTTTTTCTGGCTGGCCTTGGCTGTTTGCAAAAGCTTTTTCGCTTGCACTCTCTTGGTTTCGCAAGGCGGCTTATTCAACTCCGCGGGCCTTTCTCTTTTTCCGGAAATTACCGCCGCCGGAGCAGCTACCGCAGCAGGCGGATTATCTTTTTCCTGCTGCTTAACAATAGCTTTTTTCGCTTTTACATCCGCGGCTAAACTGGCAATATCTTTCTCTTGGGCAATTTTTTCCTGGTTATCCGGCTGCGCCGGACCGTACAAAACTAATTCTATGTCCTTCGCCCGCTGCCTGGCCTTTTGCGTCCATTCATCAGCGCTATCGCCCAAGCGCGCCCTTTTTTTCCAATAAACCAAAGCGTTTTTTAAATCGCGCCTGGATTCGCAAAGAATGGCCAGATTAGAATAAGGGCTTAAAAATTGCGGGTCAAGTTTAATTGCCTGCAGATAACAGGCCTCAGCCCGGACAGGATCGCTCTTGGCCTCATAAATAATCCCTAAATCATTATAGGCCTCGGCATACCGGGGGTCTAATTCAATCGCCTTTTCATAAAAAGTAAGCGCGACTTCCAAATTACCCATATCCTGATACTCTAGCCCCTGTTGCCGGTATATTTTAGCCGTTTGCTTCAACTGATCATTTTTTTCTTTTTTTATAAAGGGCAAGACATACTGATCGGAATCCGCAGCGGGCTTTTTTGTGATAACCGGCTCTGGCTGCTGCCGCGCCGGTTCCTGTGCCGGTTCCTGCACCTGCGCTGGCTTAGGCTCTGCGGGCTTATTAAAACGGTCTTTAGAAAAGTTCTGCGCTGCGGCAAATGAAAATCCGCAGGACAAAAACAAAATTACTCCTAAAAATTGAATGGATTTTTTATATGGTCTAATGGTTGGCATATCTTGTTATATTATATAGCGTTATATCTTTTAGTCAAGAAAAAAATGAGCGTATAACTTAAGGATTTAAATTACCGAATCCATTTCTACTGCCGGATGTTTAACTTTATTTAAAAACGCCAATAAATCATCTAAATTAGTAGCGACAGTTTCATCGGCGATTTTATCAAGCAGGCCGGGAATACCTAATTCTATTTGGCGCTTTTTTAATTTCTCGGCTAATAGTTCTTTTAGTTCTTTAGGCATCCAAACCACGCGCTTAAGCCCGCCTTCGGCAGAAATAAATTTTTTACTAGCAATATAAAGCTTGCCTACCCCCAAAAATCCCGGAGTCTGCACCCCGCCTCCGACTGAGCCGGCCAACGTAGTAAAAGTCATGCCGCAGGGCGTCATTCCGCTGTAATCGCGATGCACGATCATTACGCCGTTTGCCTCCGGCACGATCGCCACAATACACTCAAAACATCCGCAGGAAGATTGCGGAGAGTCCATTAACGAATACATACTCACCTTTTCCACGGTTTTATTGGATTTGGTAAAAACAAAATCATCGATATTCTTCCATTGGCCCAACCGGTTATCGCTGGCCGCGCCTTTGACAATCGGCTGATTCGGCCCGGTGGGCATAATTTCAAACGAGGCCTTAGCGTCGAGCCAAGAATAAGCCCCGCAAAGCCCTAAACGCTCGGGAGTAATAATACAAACGTGATTGGGCGCGAATGACTGGCATAAAAGGCAGGAATAAAATGTATCCACGCTTTCATCGGTCATCCCGCTTAAACGTTCGTCGCGTTCATTATAGGCCTTAACTGCCGCAGCTGACAACTTTTCCAAATCTTCTTTTTTCGTGTAAAGCTTTACCTGAATCTTATCTACGATCGCACTGTATTCCTGATGCAGCATAGCGTGCAGGATTACACCCAGATGCCTTAAACGAAATCCTTTATTATAGGCATCCTGGGAAACCCTGATCCAGTTCATATCACGCTGTCCGACATGCATAATCCCCATGGCATAATTGACAAAACGATGAATCTGGCGCTCTAAGATCGGTTCAAAATCTTTCTGCATTTTTCTGCCGGCGACTTCCACAATAATCGCCAAAGGCATTGACTTTTTAGCGGGCTCTAATTTATCGATATCCGGCCCGATAATTTCTATTTTTCCGTCTTCGATTTCATCCAGTCCTTTAGTATATAAATATTCGAAAGCATCCCCGCCCTTACCACCAAATTCCACATAAAGCTGCTCTTTACGCACGCGCTCGCCTTCAAAAGCCGCGGCATACGGCACGGGAATATCTAGATGGCTCACCTTGACTTTTAAACCGCGCACTTCAATACATTTGCCGGCTAACTTTTTGTAATCTTTTTCGGTGACCAGCGCCTCATAAAGCGTAGTATCGATTTTGCCTAACTGCGGCACATCCAAATCAGTAATAATCGGAAACCCCATCGCCAAAACACCCAGTCCGGTAGCCACGATCACTTCGTCAACATGACCTAAAAGCACAATAAAAGCCGGAACTTTTTCTTTGGTATAATTTAAAATCTCTTTCCACTGTCCGCTTTTTAAACCGCCGTACATTAACGGCGCGCGCACTGCCCAGTTAGCCGCGTAAATCGCCGCCAGGTATTCATCACCTAAAGGCACGATATAATTTTCCAGGCCCATTTCCACGTTCTTTCTTTCCAATTGTTTTTTAAAGCTGTCTCCGTTAACATTCCCGACTAAAATACTGACAATACTGCGGGCCTGAAAATCACGGATCAATTGCACGGCGGAATCATCGTCTTTGGCCTTGCCTAAAATTACGGCAATTCCGGCGATCCGTCCGTCTACCAGCTGGATCCCGAGAGCGCGCAAAAGCGTATCGGATAAGAATCCAGAGTGATCTTTGCCTAAACAAGCCAAGATCTCCTCGCAGAAAAGCGTAGCCATGCCCTTATTCAGCACTCCCCCTAAAGCCGCTAAATTAAAACCATTGCTAGCCGCCTGATTATTATTCAGGCCCTGCGCCTGCTTCCAAACCTCTAAGCAATCGCCTAAGGTTTTAACTTCTATTTTTAATAAAGCGTTGATCAAGGGCAGGTAATAATTGGTTTCGGCAAAGCCGATATTAGCGCTAGCGCCTTTTTCTTTGATCGCCTTATCTAGGGCTTCTTTGGTTAAGCCGATTATCGTTTCTGAACCTTTGCTTCCTAAACCCACTAACACTTCTGACATGTTATTTCTCCCGTTTGGAATGATTTAAGAATAACTTGCGCGGTTGACCTGCCCTGGCTCATCGCCTCCTGCCAGGAAATCTCTTTTTTTGTAACGCTACCACAGGCAAAAACATTTTCTAAATTAGTGCGGTAATTTTCATCGATGGCAATAAACCCGTCCGGAATATTGATCGGGGATTCTTTTAAAAAACCAACGGAAGTGGAAAAATTATCCGTAAATACGGCTAATTGCGTGGCAATAACTTTACCGCTGGACAGCTTGAGCGCGGCTAATTCCGCGGTTTCGCCGATTAACTCCGCGCAGGATACGCCGGCAATCAACTCTATATTTGCCGCTGGATTAAAATCCGCTGGCGCGGCCCCGGCAATAATTTTTACTTCTTTATTCTTGGCGGCGATAGCCTCAGCCAAACGCAAGGCAACTGCCGAGCCGCCGATAACACAAACCGGATTAGCGACCAGCAAGCTGTCTTTAATCTGCCGGGCATTTTGTAATTCCGCAAAAGGCACAACTCCGACCTTTGTCCTGCCGGGAATATCGGGAATCTCAATCTTTTGCCCGCTGGCGATCACTAAAAAATCATAAGCGATCTTGGTTTTATCTTTCAACGTTACGGCCTGTTTTTTTACGTCAATTCTTACAGCCTCTATCCCGGCGAAAAAAGTTATTCCTTTATTCTTATAAAAATCCTGGCTGCATAGATAAATTTCTTTTTCCGGAATCTGGCCGGAAATATAGCTGACCAAGAGATCTTTGCGATAAGCGGGAAACCCCTCCTGGCTGATAACAATAATTTCTTCCTCGCGGGAATTTTCTTTTAAATATTCGGCGCAGGAAAAACCGGCCGCGGAGTTACCTATAATGACTATTTTAGGCATCTTTATAAACCCGAGGCATCTAATACCCTCGGCACAACCTTATCCCAGCCGATCGGCATGATATGGATCCCCTGGCACATCGGCCTTAATTCCTTAATCAGGCGGGCGGCGATTTCCACAGATTGAGCCTGTTTATCTTTGGCCGCCTCCATTTCCTTGATCAGGTTATCCGGCACAAAGATGCCAGCAACATTCTTATTCATAAACTTAGCCATCCCGGCCGACTTTAACAAAACTATACCGGCTAATATTGTAGTCTTCAAATGTTTAGTTTTATTTAAAAAATTCTCAAAAAGCTTAACGTCATAAACTGCCTGAGTCTGGAAAAATTCTGCGCCGGCGGCGATCTTTTTCTCCATTTTAATGATCTGCGGCTCCAAGGGATCTGCCCCGGGGTTAACTACCGCACCTTTGCAAAATTTTGGGCTACCGCCTTCCAGTTTATTGCCATTCATATCTGTGCCGCTTTCCAGCTTTCCGATCACCTGCAAAAGCTGAACCGAATCCAAATCAAAAACCGGTTTGGCCTGCGGATGGTCCCCGCTGGTAGTATGGTCGCCGGTAAGCGCGAGTATATTTTCAATTCCCAGCGCAGCGGCGGAAAGAATATCGGATTGCAAAGCCAGGCGGTTGCGGTCGCGGCAGGTAAGCTGATATATCGGCTGAAAACCTTTTTGTTTTAAAAGCGAGCAGACGGCTAAAGAGCCCAGCCGCATTACCGAACTCTGCAGGTCGGTAACATTAATCCCGTCCACGCGGCCGCGGATAAGTTCGGCATCTTCCAAAAGCTGTTCCGGGTGGATTCCTTTGGGCGGCCCGACTTCCGAAGTAACCAGGAATTCCTGGCTGGATATTTTTTCTTTAAACCCCATGCGTAGATTTTTCTAATTGGCGGAAAACAAAAGCCGAGGCAATCATCGTTGCCGGCAGAGTGGCGAATAAACCGAGCAATAAACAAAGGATGCCTAATAAATTTATCAAAAATACCAATAATCCAAAAATCGCCAAATCCCATTTAGCGTTATAAGTCATTCTTGAGCTCTGTTTTAAAGCATTCACTGGGCCGATATCTTTATCTACAATAGCGTATCCATAAAACCCGAATTGGATGCCCCAGATAATCCCCGGCACGATCAAAAGGATCGTTCCGCCCAAGACAATCAAGCCGTATAGAATAGACGCGGCAATATACTTTAAAAATTTGTTCACGTAGGCAAAAAGATCGCTGACCTTAGCCGGCTGGCCGTCGCAAAGCTTCAAAGAAATCCCCATCATACCCATCTGCACAATATAAGCTAAAATAATATAAATAATATTAAAAATTACGGAAACTGCCGTCAAAGATCTCTTTTTTGCCAGATCGGCAATTGCCGAAGGGACAATATAGAGCACGCCGGAAAATAATAGAACTCCCACTAAAAACCAAAACTTCTTCTTCATAGTCTGCCAGCCAAAACTTAACGCTTCTTGACGGGAAAATTTATGTTCTTTCATAAAGTTCCTCCCTATTGCTGCAGCTTAGCCGCTTCTACTAAATTACGCATTAACATCGCCACGGTCAACGGCCCTACCCCTCCGGGAACCGGAGTAATCCAGGCGGCCCTGGCTTGGGCAGTTTCAAATTCCACATCTCCGACAATCTTATCATTAACGCGGTTTATCCCGACATCAATCACAATCGCGCCTGCCTTGACCAGATCGCCCTTAATCAAGCCGGCTTTGCCTACTGCGACGATCAAAATATCCGCTTTGCCGATATGCTCTTCTAATTTTCCGGCCTTGGAAGTGCCGATATGGCAATCCGTCACAGTGGCAAACTTTTCCAGCAGCAATAAAACTAACGGCTTACCGACAATCTCGCTGTGGCCGACCACGACTACTTCTTTACCGTATAAGTCAACTCCGGTTTCTTTTAATAATTCCATGACCGCTGCCGCGGTACAAGGCACGATCGCCGCTTTGCCAAAAACCAATTTTCCGATATTTGCCGGATGCATCCCCTCGATATCCTTATCCGGCAAGATATACTGGCTGATCTTTTTATAATCGATTTGAGCAGGCAAAGGCATTTGAATAATCATACCATTGACGCTTTTATCCGCATTGAGCTTCTGAATAAAGTTGATTAACTCCGCTTGCGATGTTTCCGCCGGCAACTTATGAAATTGATATTCAATACCAAGCAAGTCCGCGGTTTTCTTCTGCGAATTAGCATAGGCGCTGGCGCCCGCATTTTCGCCGACTTGAATACTGGCCAAAACCGGCTTAGAATTTAACCCGGCTACGCTTTGCTTGATCTGCTCTTTTATTTTCTCGGCAATCGGTTTACCCTCTAATAATCTGGCCAACTTTTTCCTCCGTTTCCTGCCTGATTCTTTTAATTTTTTTGCCTTTTTGTTCAAATTCCTTCCTTACCGCGCTGGTAAGTTTTAGATCCTTTAAAAATTTTAGGTTGATCTCCACATTATGATACGCGCTGGCAAAGGCTGATTCTAAAAGCGCAGCGGCCACTGCTACATCGCTGATCAAATTTTTATTTCCTTTAGTAATCAACGGCGGGCATAATTTTATTCCTTCAAAACAGAGCCGGCCGATCATCAGCGGCACATCCAGACAACTGCGTAAATTCTTGCTTCTAAACGCCTGGACATCCAAATCAACTAAGTTTAAAAACTCCGCCCTTAACTTTTCCGACTGATTAAGGATATTCCTGATCTCGTCTTCAAACTTGGCGTATTTAGGATTGCCGAGCGTAAAATTAGCGACCATGCTGATTAAGCTGGCGCCTAAGCCGGCAGCTAGAGCTGCGGCCGAACCGCCGCCCGGAGCAGGCAGGCGCGCGGCTAAATCATCAAGGTATTTTTTAAGCGTCTTATCTCTATACATTTTATTGTAGTCCTATTATATTACCTTTTCCATCAATATCAATATTTTCTCCGCGCGGATGAGCGGGTAGTCCGGGCATAGCCTGGATATTCCCGCAAAGCACGGCTAAAAATCCCGCCCCGGCGCAAACCTTGATATCTCTTACCGGTAAAATAAACCCCTGCGGCCGGCCTTTTAAATCAGGGTCATGCGAAAGCGAAAACTGGGTCTTGGCCATGCAGATCGGAAGCTTAGACCAGCCAAAACGAGAAAATTCCCGGATCTTTTTTTCCGCCTCAGGCGAATAAGAAACGCCGGCGGCGCCATAGATCTTAACGGCAATAGTATTTATTTTTTCTTTAACGCTCGCGTCTAAACTATAAAGAAGCTTGAATTTATTCTCACCCGCGGCTAATTTGATTACGCTTTTAGCTAAATTTACGCCGCCGGAAGAACCCTTGGCAAAAACTTCGCTGACCTGACAGTCATCCGCGCCGAATTCCCGCGCTTTGCGCCTGACAATTTCAATTTCCTGCAGGCTATCGCCGGGGAATTTGTTAATTGCCACTACGCAGGGCAGATTGAATATTTTTACATTCTCGATTTGCTTGGCTAAATTAGGCAGCCCGTCTGATAAACCGCGCGGGCCGTGCGATTTTAAAGCGCGCAGCGAACAAACCAGCACTGCGGCATCCGGCTTTAATCCGGAAGCCCGGCATTTAATATTAAAAAATTTCTCCGCCCCGCAATCAGCTCCGAAACCGGCTTCCGTAACCACGTAATCGCACAAGGCAAGTGCGATTTTATCGGCGATCAGCGAGCTGTTTCCGTGGGCAATATTGGCAAACGGCCCGGTATGCACAAAACAAGGCGTATTTTCAATGGTCTGGATCAGATTCGGCTCAATCGCGTCTTTTAAAAGCACGGCCATCAAACCGGCAACTTTGATTTTTTCCGTAGTCAATAACCGGCCGTTTTTCGCCTGCGCTAAAATAATTCTTCCGATGCGCTGCCGGAGGTCACGGGCATCTTTGCTTAGGGCGAGGATCGCCATGATTTCCGAAGCCGCGGTAATATCAAATCCGCTCTCGCGCTCTACCCCGTCCATTTTTCCGCCCAAGCCGATTCTGACATGGCGCAAAAATCTGTCGCCGATATCCACTACCCGGCGCCAGTAAATTTTATTCGGATCGATGCCGAGTTTATTTCCGCGGAATAAAGAATTATCCAAAAACGCGGCGGCCACATTATGCGCCAGACCGACGGCGTGCGCGTCTCCGGTAAAATGCAAATCAAAATCCTCGCGCGGCAGGACCTGCGAATACCCTCCGCCTCCCGCGCTGCCCTTAATCCCGAAAACCGGCCCCAAAGAAGGCTGCCGCATACAAACCGCGGATAATTTCCCCAGCCGGTTTAAGGCCATCGATAAACCGATCGTAGTAACCGTCTTGCCCTCGCCCAAAGCCGTGGGGGTAACCGCGGTAACTAAAATATATTTGCCTTTTTTCTTCAGGGATTTTTTTTGAAAATAACGGGAATCGATTTTAGCGATATACTCGCCGTAAGAAACGAGGTATTTTTTATTAATGCCTAACCGGGAGGCGATTTTTACGATAGGCAGCTTAACGGCCTGTTGGCTGATTTTAAAATCAGAAAGCATATTGGCTATTATTTTCAAAAGCGTTTTTGATAATTTCTATCTGCGGCTGCCTTTGCGAAAAATCCACTGCCGCCACATCAAACCGGCAAAATTTATCGGTTAACTTTTTTTCCTGCAGGAAAACCAGCGCCGCTTTAATAATCTGCCTTTGCTTAGCCGGAAAAACCGCTTCTTGGGGCAAGCCAAAAGCAGCCGAGCTTCTGGTTTTTACTTCCACAAAACAAACCGTGTTTTTATCTAAAGCAACAATATCCAGTTCGCCTAATTTAGTACGGAAATTCCTGGCTAAAATCTTATAGCCGTTCTGTTTTAAAAACTCGGCTGCCAGGTCTTCGCCGCTTTTGCCAAAATTTAAGCTTTGCTCAGTCACAGTTAAAAGAGGCCCGGTGAATAACTGAAAGGCCAAACTGCCGGATCCGGTTCCGGTGCATTGCTGTCGGATAACCCTTGTGCTGCAAAAATCCGTACTGGGGAAAAGCCTTATCGTAGATGTCCATGATCCGGTCGCGGGTAACCTTGGCTAAAATTGACGCCGCGGCAATACTTTTGGACTTACCATCGCCTTTAACAATCGCCAAACAGGGAAATCCCGCCCGGATTTCCATATCCCCGTCAACCATCAAATGTACTTTTCCAAGGCCGCGCGGCTTAATCTTCTCAACCAGCTTAGCTACCGCCTCTTCCATAGCCAGGCGCGTGGCATTACGGATATTCACGCGGTCAATTACCTGCTCGCTGACAATGCTGATCCCAAAATCTGAATGAGCGATAATTTCCGAATACGCCTTTTCTCTTTGCGAAGGATTAAGTTTCTTAGAATCGTCAATGCGGTTTTGAAAATTGTTCTTTTTTAAAGCTACTGCTGCGGCGACTACCGGGCCGGCTAACGGCCCGCGGCCGGCTTCATCAATGCCGATAATAATTTCGGCGCCGAGTTTCTTAAGTTTACGCTCGTAATAAAACAACTTATTCGGTTTTAGGAGTAGTTTTTCCTTCAACTACAGAAGTCAACTTCTCTTCGCCGGCTTCGATCTTGGTGGCGCGCTTGCCGATTTTTGCGCGCAGGTAATAGAGTTTCGCCCTTTTGACTTTTCCTGAGCGGACTAATTCAATCCGTTCAATTGCCGGAGCGTAAAGCGGGAAAACACGCTCAATGCCTTCGCCGTAAGAAACTTTTCTCACCGTAAAGTTACACTTAATCCCTGTGCCGGACTTAGCGATCACTACGCCTTCAAAAGGGTGCAAACGCACTTTATCCTGGCCTTCGGGTATCTTGACCAGCACCTTTACCGTATCGCCAACATTGAATTTAGGCATTTCTTTTTTAGTGTACTGATCCTCGATCATTTTTAACTTGTTCATTTTACTTGCTCCTTTTCTTTAATAATAAATCAGGTCTTCTTTGTTTAGTCCTTTTCAGCGCCTCTTTTTTGCGCCATTCCTCAATTTTAGTATGATTTCCCGACAAGAGAACTTGCGGCGCCGGCCAATTGCGGAAAACTGCCGGCCGGGTATAGTGAGGATACTCTAATAGATTACCTTCAAATGACTCAAATTTCAAGGAGTTTTTATCGCCTAAAACTCCGGGAATCAAGCGCGCCAAAGCATCCACCAAAACCATTGCCGGAAGCTCCCCTCCGGTAAGCACATAGTCGCCAAGGGAAATTTCCTGATCCACTAAATGCTGCCTTACCCTTTCATCAATACCCTCGTAATGCCCGCAGATCAAAATCAAATTTTCCAATTTTGCCAAACCCTTTGCCAGGCCTTGAGTTAAAGGCCTGCCCTGCGGAGTTAAAAGGACTACTTTTGCCTGCGGATTAACCCGCTTTAAAGCCTCGACTGCTTTAAAAACCGGCTGACAGCAAATCACCATGCCGCTGCCGCCGCCAAAAGGCCGGTCATCGACTTTTTTATGCTTATCCTGGCTGTATTTTCTCAGGTCATGCACCAAAACGCGCAATTTTTTCTTGGCCTGGGCGCGCTTAACCATTGATTCGCCCAATACCGCCTCGAACATCTTAGGAAAAATCGTAATAATATCAATTCTCATATTGATTTAAAAACTCCTTCTTAAACTGGCTGAATTTATTTTCCGCGATCGCCTGCCTGATCCGGCGCATTAATTCTAAAAAGAAATGAATATTATGCAAAGAAACTAATTGCAGCCCGAGGATCTCTTCGGTATTAAAAAGATGCCGCAGATAGGCACGGCTGAAATTTTTACAGGCATAACAAGAGCAATTTTTATCCAGCGGCCCGAAATCTTCGATATAGGGAGCGTTTCTAATTGTCAATTTGCCTTCGCTGGTAAAGGCAGTGCCGTTGCGGCCGTAGCGCGTCGGCACCACGCAATCAAACATATCTACCCCGCGCTCTACTGACTCCAGTAAATCCTCGGGCAGGCCCACTCCCATCATATAACGCGGCTTCTCCTGCGGAAGCACCTCTGCTACAATCTGGGCAATATTATATATCAAATCCTGCGGCTCGCCAACTGAAACTCCGCCGATGGCATAGCCGTCAAAGCCGATTTCCACAATCCGCTGGGCGCATTCTTTGCGCAAGGCCTCGTAAGTCGCGCCTTGCACAATACCGAATAAATGCTGAGCGCCGGCTGAGAGCTTAAGAAAATAATCTTGGGAGCGCTTGGCCCATTGAATCGTCCTCTCCATTGCGACTTTCGCATGATCCTCGCTGCAGGGATAATGCGCGCATTCATCCAAGGGCATCATAATATCCGAACCAAGGTCATTTTGAATCTGCACCACATCTTCCGGAGTTAAAAAATGTTTTGCCCCGTCAATATGCGACTGAAATTCCACGCCTTGATCATTGACCTTGCGCAAAGCCGCTAAACTAAAAACCTGAAACCCTCCGCTGTCGGTAAGGATCGGCTTTGGCCAGCTCATAAACTTATGCAATCCGCCGGCTTTTTTAATTACCTTGGTGCCGGGCCGCAAAAAAAGATGATAGGCGTTGGACAAAACAATTTCCGCGCCGATCTCTTCTAAATTGCGCGGAGAAATCCCCTTTACCGTGCCTTGCGTGCCAACCGTCATAAAACAAGGAGTTTGCACCTCGCCATGAGCAGTGGTTAATTTTCCCAAACGCGCCTTTTCGTCTTTTTTAATTAAAGTAAACATAGGTTTATAAAATTAGCATTGCGTCGCCGTAGCTGTAAAACCGGTATTGCTTTTCTATTGCTTCGGCATAGGCCTGTTTGATTAGATCCGTCCCGCCCAAGGCGCAGGCCAGGAGAAAGAGCGTGGTCTTGGGCAAATGAAAATTAGTCAAAAGGCCGTCAACGAGTTTAAATTTATAACCGGGGTAGATAAACAGGTCTGTGCCGCCGGATTTCACGCCCTGGCCAAACGCCTCTAATGCCCGGCAGCTGGTAGTGCCCACGGCAAAGATCCTGCCGCTTTTTGCCCGTGTATCCTCAATCGCCTGAGCGGTTTTTTCCGGCACGCTGAATTGCTCCGAAGACATGGGATGCTCAAGTATATTTTCGGTTTTTACCGGCTTAAAGGTTGAATATCCGACATGTAAAGTCAGGTAAGCAATGCCGCACTTTAAATCGCCCAGTAAACTTTGAGTAAAATGCAAGCCGGCGGTCGGCGCGGCAACCGAACCATCATAAGCCGCGTAAACCGTCTGGTAATAAATATTATCTTTGTCTTCCGCCTCTCTTTTAATATAAGGCGGCAGCGGCATTTTTCCTAAAGCATAGACCGCTTTTTCATCTTTCGCCGCAAAAACAACTTCGTTTTTCGCGGATAGCTGGCAGGATATCCCGCTCGGCGCAAAAAATATCTTTTCCCCGATTTTTACCCGGGCGGGGCGCACTAAAGCGCGGAAAGTTAAGCCGGCTTTGCGCTCTAAAAGCAAGATCTCCACATTGCCGCCGGTCTTACGCTTGCCGATTAAGCGCGCGGCCAAAACCTTGGTGTCATTAAGCACCAAGAGATCTTCTTTTTTTAGGTAATCTTTGATATCCTTAAAAATCCGGTGCTCAATTTTACGCTTGGCGCGGTCTAAAACCAGAAGCCTGGCCTGATCGCGCTGGCTTAACGGATACTGCGCGATTAATTCTTTAGGAAGATAATAATCAAAATCGGATAAGCGCATACTATGGCCTGATCTGCGTGCCGGGAAAATAATACTGGATGATCTGCCGGTAATCCTTACCGGACTTGGCCATAAAATAAGCGCCCCATTGGCACATCCCTACTCCATGGCCCCAGCCCAACCCCTCAAAGACCGCGTCTTTTTCCGCGATCTCCACCTTGAAATTCGTGCTACGGATCAAATTCGGGCCGATAATACTGCGGAAATCCTTGGCAGAAATCTTTATGGTTTCTTGAGGCAGAATAATTTTCAAATAACGGATCCGGCCGGAAGGATCTCTTTCCAGGATCTGGATATCTTCTATCTGACGGCAATTTTTATAACCGTTTTTAACCATAGCTTCTTCGATTTGTTTAGTAGTCATTACATAATGCCAATGGAAATGCGGCGACTCCTGGCAAAAACCGCAAACTACCCCCTTTAAGGGCGGCACATCAATATTCCACAATTCCGAAACATCTTCCGTGCGCCCGGCGCAGGTAGCGTGAAAAAACGCCGGGAAAATCTTTTTCTGATAAAAAATCACTTCCCCCTTGGTATCGTCAACCGCTTTATTGGTGCGCGAACGTTCCGAAGCCCGGCCGCCGTAAACCTGGGAATAAATATCATTCGTGGCGTCATAATCCTTGTTTCTGTTCTGCTGAATTAAATAAATGGCAAAGGTCCGGCTGACTACCGCCTGCGCCTTAATCGCTTCTTGCGGCCAATAATGCGAAATTTCATTATAGAGTATGCCTTTAACATAATCCTCTAAATTAATAAAATTAACCGCTAATAGATGCAAATTGCTTTTTTTAATAATCTGGACATTGCCGCGGAATTTACGGTTATTTAAAGAAATCGATTCCGGGTCATCCGCTTCAATCAGGATTTTATCCGCGCGGTAATTCTTGCCGGCGAGCAATATTCCTTCTTTAGAAGAAACTACGGTTGATTTGAGATTCTTTCCGCGAGACAATATCTTGCCGGAACCTGAATCGATAATCCTGTAAATACCGTTAACTGCCAAACGCAAATATTGGCTGTCCTGGATTACGGCGACGCGGATGTATTTATCTTCGGCAAAAACCGGGGGCACAAGGCACAAGACGCAAGACGCAAGTAAAAGAAAAAGGATTAGGGATTTTTTCATTTTTTCCTGGCTGCCTTGGATTCGGGGATTGAATATTCGCAGCCGCAATATTTCTGGCAATAAAGCCCCATCTCTTTGGCTTTATCGTGCGCACCGCGGTAGCCCGGACGGAAATCTTCGTAATAAAACTTCACTCCTTCTTCCCGGCTGATCCTTTCTGCGATATTCCTTAAGACATCCTGATCCTGATGCGGGCTGACTAATAAGGTTGAGGAAAAATACTCAAAGCCGTTTTGCTTGGCGCATTGGGCTGACTTTTTTAAACGCAGCTCCCAGCATTTAATGCAGCGGGCGGGACGAGCAGTATTGCCGCCGATTACTTCAAGGAATTCCTGATGGTTATACGGATGATAAATTATCTCCAGCTTAACCTTTTGGCCATAGATCTCCAGCGCGTTTTTGCGGATATTAAACTCTTCCTCCGGGTAAATATTCGGATTATAGTAAAGCTCAGTTACCTCAAACCCATTCTTCTGCAGGATTTCCAAAGGATAAATCACGCACGGCGCGCAACAGGTATGTAGTAATAATTTCGCCATTTTTATTTTCCTTATTTAGAGCTTAGCGCAGCGGGTCCTGTCGGCTGATTGACCCCGCCGTGCTCAAAGCTGGACGCTTTTCCGCGCGGCGGGGGCCTCCAATCAGCCGCCACCCGCTGCGCTCAATTCCAATAA
>JAKAMF010000024.1 GCA_021813045.1 bacterium
CCGAAGAAGCCTTGGCTGTGCGTAAGCTGGTAGAACGGGCAAAAGATATTCTTTCTCAAGAAGCGAATATTTCTGCCGGTGAGGCCTACCGTTTAATCCAAAAACAAAGCATGGATAGCCGTAAGAACATGCGTGAAGTGGCGGAAGCGATAATTCTGGCACGTGATATTAGAATAAAGAAGTAGCTCGAGGCTTGACAAAACTAAAATTTGTGTTAAACTTCTTTTCATACAAAGAAGTTATGCTTAACAGAGGCGTTCGCTTAAAATCGGTGGACGTCTTTTTTATTAGGAGCCGGTTTTGCTAAAATATATAGGCATACTTTCTTTTCTGCCGGTGGTTTTGTTCAGCGGGCCGTTCTTGGGTTTTCTGATCGGAGATTTTTTGGAAAGAAAGTTCGCTTCGCCAAAATACCTGATTTTTGTATTGATTACGCTGGGGTTTATCGCTAGCGCAATAGAGGTCTACAGGATTATTAAGTTTGTATTTAAGGGCAAGGATTAACCATGATTCCCGAATTTCCTAATTTTATCGGTATCTTAAGTAAATTTTTTCCCAAAAATGAATTTTTTAAATTTCTTTTTGAGTGGGAAAATATTGTTTTTTCTTTAATTGTTATCGCCATAATCGTTTTGTTTGCCTGGCTGGGGGTGAGGAAAATGAAGATTATCCCGGACAGGCGGCAAAGTTTCTTTGAAAGTTTAGCCGAGGGGCTGGATGAATTTTTAAAAAGCCTGCTGGGGGGATCAAGCCGTAAATACCTGCCTTTTTTAGGCACGCTTTTTATCTATATACTTTTAATGAACCTGATCGGGTTGATCCCTTTTATGAAATCTCCCACGGCCAGCCTTTCTACCACCTTTGCCTTGGCGATCATAGTTTTTATCTATGTGCAGTTTACTGCGATTAAAGAATTAGGCCTTTGGGGTTATCTTGACCATTTGGCCGGCCGGCCAAGAGGGGTTATGGCGATGATCGTGGTGTTTCCGATTTTTATGCTGATTCTGCATTTAATTACCGAATTGATCCGGCCGATCAGCCTTTCTATGCGTCTTCGCGGGAATATCTGGGGCGATGATATTTTGTTGGCAGTATTGGCTGGTTTTGGCGCAGCGGGGTTCCCCTTGCTTTTGGTGAATATGGTGATTGCGGTATTGACCGCGGTGATACAGGCATTAGTTTTTTGTTTGTTGAGCGCGATTTATTTCGCGCTGGTTTTAAAACAGGAACATAACTAAAAGAGGAGGTTGTAAAATGGATTCAAAAATGGCAATTGATTTAGGCCTTCCTATCGGTTTAGGGTTGGCTGCTTTAGGTTCGGCAATCGGCTTAGGCAAAGCGATTAGTTCGGCAATGGAGGCGATCGGCCGCCAGCCGGAGGCGTCAAATAAGATTTTGATGAATATGATTATCGGCTGCGCCTTTATTGAAGCAATTACTATCTATGTTTTGGTTTTTGCTTTTATCTACGCGGGGAAATAAACTGAAATGGACTTGAGCCAGTTTTTTAATTTTAAAGAAGTTATCGCGCAGATGGCCAGTTTTATTATCTTGCTGGTCATTCTTAAGCTGGTTTTTTGGCCGAAGATGTTGAAATTCTTGGATGAGCGCAGAGCCAGGATTGCCGCTGATTTTGCTAAAATAGAGCAAGCCAAGGAAGAGATCAGTAAGATCAAAAATGATTATCAGGCGAAGCTGGATAATATTGACCAGGCTGCTTTGGCTAAGATACACGAAGCGATCGCCGAAGGCAGGAAAATTACCGACGAGGTAAGAAAGAGCGCCCATCTGGAAGCGCAGGAGATCATTGAGAACGCCCGTCTGAATATCCGGCATGAACTGACTAAGGCCAAGGAAGAGTTAAAAGATAAGGTAATTGATCTGACGATCCAGGTTGCCGAGGACATCATCCGTGAGAAGCTTACCCAAGATCAGGACCGTAAGCTGGTGCGCGAATTCTTAGATAAGGTTGACGAGGCATGATTGATAAAATTGTTGCTAAAAGGTACGCGGACGCGTTTTTAGATTTTGCTAAGTCCGGCTGCGGATTAGAAAAAGCCCTGTTTGACCTGCGTAACCTCAAGAATACGGTAATTGGCGATAACCGGGAATTCTTGGAGATTCTGGAAAGCCCGGAAATCGGCTTGATCGAAAAAAATGATTTTATTGACCGTGTTTTAAATTCGGAATTTTCCCCGGAAGTTAAAAACTTTCTTAAACTTCTGATAGAGAAGAACCGGATTAATAAATTATTGGATATTATTGAATATATCCGGATTGTTTATTCTCATGGCGGAGAGGAAGAGGCTTTATTAAAGACGAGCTTTCCTCTGGATTTGAATTTAATTAAACAAATTGAGGATAAGCTGGAAGAGAAATTTAATAAGAAGCTTAAATTTTATATTGATCTGGACGGCAGTCTGCTGGGAGGAGTGCAGGTGATTATCGGCAATACCGTGATCGATGGCACTATTCGCCGCCGGCTGGATGATTTGCGGGAAAAATTAAAAGGAGTGATAGTTTAATGGCGCTAAAACCGGAAGAAGTCACATCGATTATCAAGAAAGAACTGGAAAAATATAGGACCCGTATGCGCGTGGAGTCGATCGGTACGGTAATCCAGGTTGGGGATACGATTGCCCGTATTTACGGCTTAGACGATGTAATGATGGGAGAATTAGTGCAATTCTCCGACCAGATCATGGGTATGGTGCTTAATCTGGAAGAAGATAGCGTAGGCGTAGTAATCTTCGGCACGGATAACCCGGATAAGGATATCCGTGAAGGCGATATTGTTAAGCGTACCGGCCGGATTGCGCAGATGCCGGTAGGCGAGGCGCTGGTCGGCAGGGTAGTTAATGCCTTGGGTAAGCCGATCGACGGCAAGGGTCCGATTGTTACGGATAAATTTCGGCCGATCGAAGTCGGCGCGCCGAATGTTGTGGAACGCCAGCCGGTTAAACAGCCTCTGGAAACCGGGATCAAAGCAATCGACGCGATGACTCCAATCGGCCGGGGACAGCGCGAATTAATTATTGCCGATCGGCAGACCGGCAAGACGGCGATTGCTATTGATGCGATTATTAATCAGAAGGGCAAAGGGGTTAACTGTATTTATGTAGCGATCGGACAAAAGCTTTCTAGCGTAGTCAGGGTTTGCGAGACTTTGGAAAAATACGGGGCAATGGAATATACCACGGTTGTTTCCGCGTCCAGCCGCGCTTCCGCTTCTTTGCAATATTTAGCGCCTTATGCCGGCTGCGCGATCGGCGAAGAATTTATGCACATGGGCAAAGATGCTTTAATTATTTACGATGACCTTTCCAAACACGCGCAGGCCTATCGGCAACTTTCGCTTTTGCTGCGCCGTCCACCGGGAAGAGAGGCCTATCCGGGAGATGTTTTTTATTTGCACTCGCGGCTTTTGGAAAGAGCGGCTAAACTGCATGATAGCTTAGGCGGCGGGTCTTTAACTGCGATCCCGATTATTGAAACCCAAGCCGGAGATATTACCAGTTATATTCCAACTAACGTAATTTCTATTACTGACGGACAGATTTATCTGGAGGCAGACCTTTTTTATTCCGGAATCAGGCCAGCAGTTAATGTCGGGCTTTCGGTTTCCCGCGTAGGCGGCAAGGCGCAGATCAGAGCTATGCGTCAGGTGGCGGGAAAGTTGCGCATTGATCTGGCGCAATACCGTGAATTAGTCACTTTTACGCAATTTGGCACTGATCTAGATAAGACCACGCAGGCGCAGTTGACCCGGGGCATGAGAATGGTGGAGATATTAAAACAGGAGCAATATTCGCCTTTACCGATTGCCAAGCAGATTATGATTATTTATGCCGGCACCAAAGGATATCTGGATGACTTGCCGGTAGCCGCGATAAAAAAATTCGAAAACGAATTCTATAAATATATGGACGCGAAGTTTCCGGAAATAGAGCGTCAGATAATTCAGGCAAAGGAAATCACTGATCAGTTAGCGCAGAAATTGGATTCTGTAATCCTTGAGTTTAAAGAGGTATTTAAGAATGCAGTCGCTTAAGCAGATTAAAAATCGGATCCGTAGTATTGAAAACACCTGTAAGGTTACTAACGCTATGCAGATGATCTCTGTGACTAAGCTTAACCGTATGGATAAAGCGCTTTATATCTCGCGGCCGTATTTTTTACGCTTAGAATCGTTGTTAAATAACCTTTTGTCTAGAGCGGATCAAGTTAGCAAGACCTTTATTGATAAAAAAACCGCCAGCGGAAAAATCGCCTTGTGTGTGATAACTTCCGATAACGGGCTTTGCGGTTCATATAATAATAATATTATTAGGCTGGCGGAAAAATTTATTGCTAGCCGCAGTAAAGAAAGCGTAGAGTTAGTCTGTATCGGTAAAAGGGGGAATGTTTATTTTAATAAACACGGCCTGAAGGTAGTCAATTCCTATGTTGGTCTGAACGGAAAATATTCGCAAAAAGTTACCGATGAAGTTACCGATTACTTAATTAAACTTTTCTTATTTAACCAGGTGGATGAGGTTTATGTTGGTTATACCTATTTTAAGACTGCGCTGATTCATCAGCCGCGGATAGATAAATTTTTAAATCTTCAGCCGGTTAAGCCGGAAAAACAGCCAATTAATTTTATTCTCGAGCCGGACATTAATATAATTTTAAAAGAATTGATCCCGCGCTATATCGCCATGAAAATGCGGTTAGTATTTATGAATGCCTTTACCTCCGAACATGCCAGTCGGACAGTGGCGATGAAGACCGCTACCGAGAACGCTCAAGAGATGATTTCCGGATTGGTTACTTTGCGCAATAAAGTCCGGCAGGCGAATATTACTCAGGAAATTATGGAAATTATCGCTTCTTCAGAAGCGCTGAAAGGATAAAGCAATGGCTAAAGGTCAAATTATTCAAGTAATCGGCCCAAGTGTGGATATCCGTTTTCCGGAAAACGAGGGCCCGCAGCTTTTAAACGCGATTAAAATTGAGTATCCGGATAAAAATATTAATTTAACTTTAGAAGTGGCGCAGGATATCGGCAATAATACCGTGCGTTGTATCGCTTTGGGTTCGACGGATGGACTGGTGCGCGGCATGGATGCGGTTGATACCGGTTCACCGATTACTGTACCGGTTGGGCCGCAGACCTTAGGCAGGATTTTTAATTTGTTGGGGGAGCCGATCGACGGCAAGGGGCCCTTGTTAAATCCCGACCAGCGCAATTCCATTCATCGGCCCAGCCCGACTTTTCAGGAGCAGCTGCCCACACAGTCCATTTTGGAAACCGGATTAAAGGTAATTGATTTGTTGGCGCCGATCCCTAAAGGAAGTAAAGTCGGCTTATTCGGTGGCGCCGGAGTAGGCAAAACAGTAATTGTTATGGAGCTTATTCGTACGATTGCTACTGAACACGGCGGCGTATCTATTTTTGCCGGGATCGGCGAGCGTACCCGCGAAGGAAATGAGCTGTGGCTAGAGCTGAATGAATCCGGAGTAGTCAAAAACAGCGCTTTAGTTTTTGGTCAGATGAATGAACCTCCGGGGGCGCGTTTGCGCATCGGTTTATCCGCGCTGACTATGGCAGAATATTTCCGCGACGAAGAAAGAAAAGACGTGCTTTTATTTATCGATAATGTCTACCGTTATATCCAGGCAGGATCGGAAGTTTCTACGCTTTTGGGTCGTATGCCTTCAGCCGTAGGTTATCAGCCGAACCTGGCCACGGAAGTAGCTCAATTGGAAGAGCGGATTGCCTCGACTCGCAACGGCTCGATTACTTCTATTCAGGCGGTTTATGTACCGGCAGATGACCTGACTGACCCTGCGCCGGCAGCGATATTTTCTCATCTTGATGCCAAGATTGTTTTGTCGCGCCAGATCTCTGAATTAGGCATTTATCCGGCAGTTGACCCCTTGGATTCTAACTCAAGGATTATGGATCCGCGGATTATCGGTAAGGATCATTATGAAACTGCTTTAGCGGTGCAGAAAGTCTTGCAGCGTTATAAAGATTTGCGTGATATAATTTCTATATTAGGTATTGATGAGTTATCTGATGAGGATAAGTTGATTGTTGCCCGCGCCAGAAAAGCGCAAAGGTTTTTCTCTCAGCCGTTTTTTGTGGCCGAGGCCTTTACCGGGATTAAAGGCAAATACGTCAAATTAGAAGATACGATTAAGGGCGTGAGGATGATCATTGAGGGTAAGCTCGACGATTTGCCGGAGCAGGCATTTTTCATGGCCGGGACGATTGAAGAAGTAATTGAAAAAGGCAGGCAGTTGAATAAAGCATGAAGGCATTTAAGGTAATTATCGCTACGCCGGAAAAAATAATTTATGAAGGAATGTCGACCTCTCTGGTCGCGCCCTGCCAAAATGGGTATTTGGGAGTTTGGGCGGATCACGCGCCTTTGGTAGCTATTTTAAAATCCGGCGTAATCACTTTAAAGAAAGAAGTAGGAGAGGATTTTGTTTATCAGTTTTCCGGCAAGGGTTTTTTGCAGGTGTTAAATAACGAAGCTAACTTGTTGTTAAGCTAAAATGAAAAAACAAACTTTGCGTATCGCGCTTGCCCAGGTCAATTGTACGGTTGGCGACTTGGAAGGCAACACGCTAAAAATCAAGGATAATATTAAAAAGGCCCAGGCCGGCGGGGCGGATATTGTGGTTTTTCCCGAGTTGGCAATTACCGGTTATCCTCCGGAAGACCTTTTGATTAAACCGAAATTTATTGCGGATAATTTAGCTAAGATTAAAGAAGTTGCGGCAAGCGTTAAAGATATTATTGCGGTGGTCGGATTTGTCGATCAGGATAGCCGCGGGATCTATAATGCTGCGGCAGTGGTCCATTCCGGTAAGATTAAAGGGATTTATCGTAAAATATTCCTGCCGAATTACGGGGTGTTTGATGAAAAACGTTATTTTAGCCCCGGAGCCAAGCCTTTGGTTTTTCAATATGCGGATTTTGTTTTTGGCGTGGCGATTTGCGAAGATATCTGGCATACCGGCGGGCCGGTAAAAAGTATGGCCAAGCTAGGGGCAAAATTAATTTTGAATATTAATGCCTCGCCGTATCATGCCGGTAAGAATAAAGAGCGCCAGGAAGTAGTCCGTAATCAAGCCAAAAAGAATAACTTACAGATTGCTTACGTTAATTTAGTCGGCGGCCAAGATGAGTTGGTCTTTGACGGCCAGAGCATGGCGGTTAATTCTCAGGGGCAAATTATTTGTCAAGCCAAGGCCTTTGCCGAAGATCTGTTAATCTTTGATCTGAATTTAGGTTCAGCCGGGATTAAAAAAACAAAGTCGGCAATTTTAATTACTCCTAAGTTTGCCTTGAAAAACCACGCTTTTTTATTTAATCAACCGGTCAAGCCGCTAGAGCCGATCGCCGAAATTTATAAGGCTTTGGAATTAGGGCTAGCTGATTATGTGGCTAAGAACGGCTTTCGTAAAGTTGTCCTCGGCCTAAGCGGCGGGGTCGATTCGGCTTTAGTAGCAGCTGTCGCCTGCGATGCCTTAGGTAAAGAAAATGTAATTGCTGTTTTTATGCCTTCGCGTTATTCATCTGGCGACTCAGAAGAAGACGCCCGAATATTAGCGCAAAATTTAGGGATCAAGTTTTTAAATATTCCGATCGAAGAGGCGTATAAGGCGCTTTTAAACACGCTGCAGCCGCATTTCGCAGGCGCCGAGCCGAATATCGCCGAAGAAAATCTCCAGGCGCGTATCCGCGGGCTAATTTTAATGGCGCTTTCCAATAAGTTTAACTGGTTGGTTTTGACTACCGGCAATAAATCAGAAATGAGCACCGGTTATGCCACGCTTTACGGAGATATGGCCGGCGGCTTAGCAGTAATTAAGGATGTCTTAAAAACGCAGGTTTATGCCTTGGTTAAATACCGTAATTCGATTAAGCCGGTTATTCCTGAACGGATCATTACTAAGGAGCCGACTGCGGAACTTAAGCCAAACCAGAAAGATAGCGATACTTTACCTATATATAGCCAGTTGGATCCGATTTTAAAGGCCTATGTGGAAGAAGATAAGGATATTAACCGGATCGTTAAATCGGGGATCAACCGCCAGACCGTGTTAAAAGTCAGCCGCATGGTAGACAAAAGCGAATACAAGCGCCGGCAGTCTCCGCCGGGGATCAAGATTACCCATAAGGCTTTTGGCCGGGATAGAAGGATTCCGATTACCAACCGGTATTCCGGCTAGTTTTTAAAAGATTTTGCCTTGACGCTCAGGCAGAAATATGTTATATTTTTCGTATAAATGATCCGGTAGTCCCGAACATGGAGGTGTGAGGGATTGCCACGGAATTTTTCAGCCGGATTGACAAAAAGGTCAGTTCGGTTTTTTATTTTGTCCGCTTTCGCAACACTTTTGCAAACTTATCAACCATTTTTAGCAAGGAGAAGGAAATGAAGAAGAGTATGCAGACGGTAAAGAAAATTATGGCAATAGTTTTGTTCTTTTCCATGTTCGCGCAGCAGGCGGGTTTTGCCCAGATCGCCGGCCAGGTTAATTTAGGCGGATATTTGGGGAATTCCGCGAATACGGTTAAGGCGGATAAATTCCAGCCTTTGCATTTGCGCTATTTTTCCTACAACTCTTTGCAAAGTAAATTTAAACTGATTTTAGATAAAGGCAGCCGGCCGGATGTGAAAAACGCAGAATTATCCGCGGAGGCAAAAACACTCTTTAACTATTTTCTTACCGGGATTAATCTTCCCAATGAGACATTCTGGGTTAATCTGCGCCCGGATTCCAGCGACCAGATTATTGATGCAAAATTGGGCCGCACTGATATGGGCAAGGTTTTATTAGAGGCTGACCTGCAGTTGAAAAAAGATACTGCTGCGTTTACCTCGCCTAATTCCAACCAGGGCAAGATATATTGGAACAAGCTTTATAAAAAAGCTGCGGAATTATTCGGCAGCGAAAATATCACTATCCCTACTTTAACCCGGCCGTGGATTGTGCCGGGAGAAGTAATTATCAGCTATAGCAATAACGGCGCCTACATCTATAAAGCTAATCTTAAAGTAA
Organism: bacterium; assembly: GCA_021813045.1. Lineage (GTDB taxonomy): Bacteria > Omnitrophota > Gorgyraeia > Gygaellales > Profunditerraquicolaceae > JAKAMF01. Next base: position 9,067 of record JAKAMF010000024.1, read on the forward strand.
TGCTGGAGCAGGACTATTTGGCCAATGGCAAATCCGCGGTTGTCAACGGCGCGGATTATTCTTTCAAAGATCCTCGCCAAAAAGAACTTAACGAATATTCTTCGCAATTGATCCGCGAGTTGATCATCCCTCAGTTGACTAAAGAAGTCAATACCGGCAAGCGCTACGCTGCTTTGCGCCAGGTATTTTATTCTTTGGTTTTAGCGCAGTGGTTTAAGGCCAGATACAGCGCCAATCATACCAGCGCTTACGCCAAGATGATTAATAGCGGTAATCTTTCCGGCTTGGTTTCGCAAAATAGCTGGGATAAAAATACTTATTTTAAGCAATACCAGAAATCATTTGCTCAAGGTGAATATAATGTTAAAGAGCCGGTATCTACCCCTAGCGGACAGGTAATCCGCAGTTATTTTTCCGGCGGCGTGGAATTAGGCGCTCCGGAAGTCGGCGCGGTTCCCGGCTTGCCATCGCGGGTTGATTTAGGAGCGGTAGAATTTAGCGCTGATCCTAGTGGATTAACTCCTGCGGATGGCAGTGCTTCAGTTGAACCTTCTGAACCCGGCGATAGTACTGGTTTTGAAGGTTGGTCTAACGCGGCTTATAACGGAGATATCAATGCGGCAGTCAGGCCGCCGCGTAAGCATGCTTTGACCAGTAAATGGACTATACCTTATGCCAAGGATAACCGGGTTTACCGCACTGCCCAAGGCAGACGTGATGTTGCGCAACACATGCGGGAAGTATTGGATGAAGTTGAGTTACATATCCGCACAGTAGTTTTTGGTAAAAACTTTAGCGGCGGAAGGCAAGTTGTCGGACGTACTTCAACTGACGCTAATTTGGGTTGGACAGATGAGATTTTAGAGCAAGATCCTGTAGGCACGGATTTCCTTTTGCAGCAGAAGGATCTTACGCAGGTCGGGATCCCGCAGTTAATGAGTGGCGACTATAGAGGATATGTGCAGGCTATCCGGGATTATGTGGATACTCGTTCAGGAACTTCCCGGCAATGGCTGCGTTTAATTCTGGCCGCGCGCCGAGGAGAAAAGGGCTTGCCGGCCTGGGCTTATGCCAGAGCAAAGAATATAGCGGAAAATCCCGAAGCGTATAAAACTTTTATTGCATTATTTGAACAATTTGATAATGGCTTGGAAGATCCTGAGACCTATGACCTTTATGCACCGGATGAAATCGGCAGGGCGGTTCAGGCAGCTAAAGATTTTTCTCAAAGAACCGGTTTGCAAGTAGCGGTATTTGCTTTTGGCGCCGGAGGTTTTGGGTCTGTCTGCGGAGTTGCCGGCGAAAGCCCGGAAGCGGTTGATCAATTCCTGCGGGAATATGGCGTGCCGCAGTTAATTACTCCCGAGCAGCAGGCAGCCGGAATGCAAGGATTATTGACTACTGACGCAGAGGCGATTGTCAGCGGCACAGGACAGTTTGCCGAAGGCACGCATAAACTGGCTTTTTGGGTTGATGCAAAAGCGGATGTAGACGGTGTATTGATCGGAGATAGTGTTGACGCAGCGGGTAAGATACAAGCCGGGCTGGCCAGTTGGAATGAGGCCCCGGTATTGCAGCAAAGGGGTATTCAATTGAGAACTCCTCAACCCTTGCCCTGGGTATTAGTTAACAAGGATACCTTAGAAGAGAGGCCTTTGGCTGAAGATGAGGATGTAGATGACAGTCAATACGGGGATGAGTGGATTGTTGCCAGAAGCTGGGAAGTAAGTTTTGACCATAATCAATATTTTCGTTTTGACCGGCCGGTTTTAGACCCGCAAAACCTGGAATTGATTAACCAGCGTATACAAGAAAATGGTTTTCAGGGGGTTTGGTCGGAATTGTGGGCTTATGCTAGGGCAACCGGTAAAAGAATATACATCAGTGCTCCGGCGCGTTGGCTGGATACGCTTGGTTCAAGTTGGGACTTGTTGGCTTTTCGTTTGGAAGGTACTCCGGAAGGCGACCTTCGTTTAAATATTCTCCCGGCTTGCAATGCGGTTCCCAGCGAATACCGGCTGGAGATTGAAGTTACTGCGATTGATGACCTCAATGTAGTAGAATATGTGGCTGAGCAGTATTTTCAAGGCGTGCATCGGGTTAATCCCAATGAACTTCAGTTTGTCGATCATCCGGACGCGCAAAGAGCGGCTCAGGGAATCAAAATGTTAGCCGGAAAAGAAAAAGACCTGCCGGCGTTTTTCGCCAAATTGTTCGGCATCTCCGGCGGCATACGTTTTACCTGCAGTAAAATGTCTTTTGTGCCTCGTCAGGGAGGTATGGAGAGCTCTAATATTTTCACGGATACGGTTGCCGCGATCTTGAATATGCTTTCCGGGGCGAACCTTTCTGTGGCAGATGTCAGCCATATTTCGCTTTTGGCGCAGACCAGCGAAGGCAATAACCTTACCGGTAATCAGGGCGCGGATGCGGCCTGGGCCGGCGCCGGTTTGCACATATATAAAGGCGGTTTATACGATATGCAGGCTAAGCGGAATTTCGCCGCGGTTGCCGTAAGAGGAATGACCGCCCATCAAGTTCCTTTGCTATATGTTGCTTCGCATCCGGTCTGGAAAACAACTAATTATTCTGTTCCTGTGGAGCAACAGGGAGTACAGTTATCATTTGAACAGCTTAGCGCATTGGAATTAGCGCTTGGCCTGCTTCCGCGGGAAGTTAGAGACGCATTACAGCAGGAAACCATAGTTTTTCTTTCTTTTGCCAATGGCGCTACCGCGCACCGCAGTTTAGGCAGGGAGCAGATCGAGATCGATTTGTCTTTGCTTGAGCACGGCAGGGAAAATGATTTAGCTAACCGGCTTTGGCATGAAATTATGGAGAAGAATCTTGTTTTGGGCGCTTTGCATGACTTAGGGCTGGCCGAACAGTTTGAACATACGCGTTTAGAACCCCGGGTTAGAGAAACTACTTTAGTGCAGGTTGGCGGCCAGGAAATAGCGCTATCCGAGGTAATCAATAATATTTCTCTGGTAGTTCATCAGGCCTTAATTGATCCGGCCGTGGCTGAGCAGCGTTTGGGCACAGCCGCAGAGATCCAAGAAGCAACCGGAATTGATTTTAAGGCCAGCGCCTTAGGCCAATCAGACCGTCAGCCGCCAGCTGCTCCTGGCTCAACCGGCGCACCGGCAGCTCCCGGCGGTATTGATTTTCGTTTTATCAATATCATGGCTATGCCGAAATTGGATACGTTTAAGGCAAACATCAAACTACCGGCTTTGAATCAGTTAAAAAAAGCGGATATCGCTAAGGAAAAAGCGTCATTAGAAAAAATGATGCAATCCGGAGTAAGTCCTTCTAGCCAGCGGGTAATGGAATACCTGGCAGCTTGTTATAGTCAGCAAAAAACTCAAGATGCTAATCGTTGTCTGACTAGCTATTTGCGTTTACAGGAAGAATCGGTTAATCCGGTGGGCCAGGAATTTATGGCTTTTCTGTTTTTGCTAAAATCCGGTAAGTTATAATAAATCAGAGAAGGTTTTAATACAAGATAGAAGTGCCCCCTCAAGAAAAGGGGGCACTTCTGTTTAGGAAAACGAGTGGATTTTTTTAATTACTTCTTGCGTGATTCGGTCAGGAGTAGAGGCGCCGGCAGTAATTCCCACCGAGTTAATTCTTTTAAACCAATTTTTATTTAGATCTTCGGCGGATTGCACCCAATGTGTGCGGGGATTTAAAGATCTGGCGATTTCAAAAAGCCGCTGGGTATTGGCGCTGGTTCTTGAACCGATAATCACCACTGTATCATTTTCGCGGGGCAGGGCTTTGATCTCTTCCTGTTTTGCCCGGGTTGGCCGGCAGATAGTGTTAAAAAATTTAAGCTGTTTAATATATTTTTTCAGCTCTCCCACGATCGCTTGAGTTTTTTGGAAATTTTGCGTGGATTGGCAGATCACCGCCGCTTTTTTTATTTTTTTTAACTGCCCCAAAGGAAGCTTGGCTTTAGCGTCAATGATCAGCGCTTTATTTTTTAACTGACCGATGATCCCGCGTACCTCGTCGTGTTTCTTATCGCCAATGACGATAATTTTATAGCCTTCGTTTTCCATTTCTTTGGCGATCTGGTGGATTTCTTTGACCATCGGGCAAGTTGCATCAATGATTTTATAGCCGAGTTTATATGCCTTTTGATAAATCGCCAGGCCTTCGCCGTGCGCGCGGATGAGCAGGGCCTTATCTTTGCCGTTTGTCAGGGTTTTGATCTTTTTGACCCCGGCTTTTTTAATTTCTTTGATTACCTCTTCATTATGGACGATGTCGCCCAGCATATAGACCCGCGCTTGAGAGCTGACGGCGCCAAAAGCGATTTCTAAAGCCCGCTTGACCCCAAAACAAAACCCCGCTGACTTAGCCAGATTGATCTTCATGCTATTATTCTACAACCACAATCCGGTTTGTCCAAGTAGAAATTATATGTATTATTTCTCATGAATCTGCCCGGTTTCTCGCTCAGATGATTTTTTTAACGCCAAAAAGAGCTCATAATTTCGGCGGCTGCAGAACTCGCCCTTTTTGTTCTAACAAAAAGGGCTCAGACAGCTTCGCCGTCCCCGCTTTGTCGCCTCGCGCTTACGCGCGATGCTCCACGGGGATTCCCGAAATTATTCGCCTTTTTGGCTAAAAATCAACATTCGCTCGAAATCCGGGCAGATTCATTAAAGATCAATAGATTGATTTTAGCTTTTGCTCTTTAGCGAGCATTGAAAATACGCCAATTTGTTAAACTTGGTGCGCAAGGATTTACGACGAGTGAGCGCAAAAACTGACTTCAGCCATCAAATATGGTGAATTTTTGCTGGCGAGCGAGGAGTAAACCGTAGCGCACGGCCAGTAAATTTTCAGCGAGCAAAGAGCAAAAGCTAAAATAAGAAACATTGGATCAATCAGCTGACAGTCGCTGCAAGACCCATTAAAAAATTTTCATTGGTAAAAGCGCGGAATTGCAATAGAATAGAAGCATGAAGACAAGAGCGATAATGCTGTTAATTTTTTGCCTGGCTTTATCAGGGAAGGGGTATTGCCTGGATTGGAAAATCTTGCATGAACAAGCAGATAGGGATACCCTAAGCCAGGCAGAGGAAAAATTTGATGCCGACGCAGGGTCTTTGAATGACTTGTATGTGGCGGGCTTAGTTTGCCTTAATCAGCACCGTAATGATGAGGCGGAGAATATTTTTAATAAAATTATTGCCTTAGACCCGCAGTATTATCCGGCAAAATGGGGCATTGCCGAGGTTTTTCGCAGGAATCATCAGCTTGGCCAGGCAAAAAAAATGTCAGAAGAAGTGATTAAAGACTACCCGGATTTTTTCCCCGCTTATCTTACTTTGGCTTACACGGAGTATCTCAAATTAAACCTTAACCGCTCGGCCAGCCTTGCTTTGGCGGTAATCAAGCACGGGAAAAAGAAAGTAGATTTGGCTAATTTATCCCGCGCCTACTTGCTTTACGGCGGGTCAAAGGGGTTGATCGCTTATCATGGCGGTCCGATCTCCAAAGTGATTAACGGCACATCAGTATTATTGGCATTAAAAAAAGCGCAAGCTTTACAACCCGATTCCGCCGAGACATTCTTAGGTTTAGGTACTTTTTATATATTGGCTCCGGGAGTTGTCGGCGGCGACCTTGAGAAGGGGATTGAGTTTTTAAATAAAGCGGCAAAGGCAGATCCTCAGTTACCCGCGGTTTATGTGCGTTTGGCCCAGGCCTATAAGATCAAAGGTAACCAGGCAAAATACGCTGAATATTTAAATCAGGCCCTGAAAATCGATCCTGAAAATGAATTTGCTTTAGATACGCAGAGCGGCGAATGTAAATACGCCTGTAAACCTTAAGAGAGAATTTGTTGCGAGTAATTGGCGAGGAATTTTTTATAGCGCGGCTTGATAGCCGAAGAGCTAATTATTTTTTGAGCCAGCTTTAGCAAGGAATTTATTTCGCCTTCAGCAAATTTTAACGCGCCGGTGTCTTTAATGACCCGGCGCATTTTTATTAAATCAGGCCGGAAAATTTTTGTTTTGGACATAATTTTATAGATAACTTTTTTATTTCTGGCTGAGGCATGGTTATAGGCATGCCAGATCAAAATAGTTTTTTTAGCTTCTTGCAAATCAGCTAGCTGTGATTTGCCGGTAAGTTTAGCTTCGCTAAAAATCCCCAGAATATCGTCTTTAATCTGGAAAGCAATCCCTAAGTTTAAGCCGAATTGAGTAATTAAGCGGATCTGCTTTTTGTTTGCGCCGGCCAGTATCGCGCCGATGGAAAGCGGGCAGGCAAAAGTATAAAACGCGGTTTTAAAGTTATAGATTTTATAGATATCCGCTTTTTTGATTTGCGCGATATCTTTTGTTCCGTAGATCAGCTCAATAAATTCTCCGCTGCCGGTAAAGCTCGCCGCTTCAATGAATTTTTTTAAGGCCTTTTCTTTACGTTGCGGCTCTTCTTTGATTGCTAAAAATGCGTCAATCGCCAAGGCGTATAAAATATCACCGACGATAATCGCCAAATCCTGTCCGTTAAATTTTAAGTTTTTAAATTTGCGTAAATAATTATTCAATAGGCAGTGCATGGAGGGGCGGCCGCGCCGGGTATCCGATT
>JAKAMF010000095.1 GCA_021813045.1 bacterium
CCGGACTGCCGAGCGGAGGCCCCTGCCCGCGCGCAAGCAGCGAATATCCCCCTTGGGGGATATGAGCGAATGAGCACGGGCGGGGTCGCTCGGCAGGCAGGACCCGCCGCAAGATACAGGGCCCGCTGTCATGCGCGGCAAAAATTTTCGCGAGCGAGCAAGAGCTAAAATTAAAAATATTAAGCTTTATTTTGAATGAAAGTGCGTTTGAGGGAGTCTTTGAGGCGGCCACGATGGATTTCACGGGCAATCGTGCTTGCTAAAAGCCGCGGGGCCAGAAAAATGAAAGAAACGAACTCACGGAAAGTAAAAAAGCGGGTAATGAAAATATTTTTCCAGAGTATTTTAACAAACCGCCCCGGAGTATAAAACGAAAATTTGATCGTACGGCCGATCTTTTTTAGGTCCGCGTGGCTGAAGGCATCGGAATATAGCTCTCCGCGATCAGTAATATGATAGCCGGGGGTATTTTCCGCTACTTCGCGCAAAGGAGAAAATTTCTCAATACGCAGCTTATTACAGGCGATCACATCAACGCCGAGTTCCTTGGCAAATTTAGGTATATAAAGCATTTCCTCTTTGGTCTCGCCGATATTGCCGTAAATAAAATAGCCGCTGTAGAAAATCGGGTATTTCATTAAGACCTTAAATGCCTCTCTGATCTTGGCCTGGGTAAAACCTTTATCCAGCTGAGCTAAGATCCGGTCATGCGGCGATTCAATGCCTATTAATAACGTTTTAAACCCGGCCTTAACCATTTTTGCCAAAAGGGTTGGCGATTTGGCAATTTCAATCCGCGCCTGAGCAATAAAACGTTTTTTAAATTTACGTTCAATAATCAGATCGCAGATCCGCTCGATCCTTTTCGGATCGACAAAAAGATTATCGTCACTAAAAATTATTACTTTGGCTTTTAAAGAAGCGATTTCTTCGATTACCGACTCCACGCTGCGCGCTGAATAAGCCCTTTTCTGGCCGAGCGGATTCAAACTGAAAGTACAAAACTTACAATTAAACGGACAGCCGCGGGCGGTTAAAACCGAGTCAAAGGTAATTCCGGCAACATTGATCCCGTTAAGATTAAGGTAATAGTCTTTACGCCTTAGAGAACGGTCAGGAACCGGAATTTTATTTACGTCGATCAACGGGCGGTTGCTGTTATGAACAAATGAATTGCTCTGCCGAAAAGAAATCCCCAGGATACTATTCAGGGGCCTGTCCTGCATTATCTCTTTAATGGATTCTTCGCCTTCTCCGCGCACAACAATGCTTACCCGCGGGCAAATCGCGAAAAGCTCTTCCACTTTTTCCGTGGCCTTATACCCGCCCACCACCAAAGGAATACCCTCCGGCATAAGATTAAGCAATTTGCAGATCTCTTCGTATTGGCGGTCCCAGCCGACGCATACGCAGATAATATCCACTCCGGATAATCTAATAAAATTCATAAGATTATCCGTATTAGAAAGTTCTTCTTCCATCCTTAAATCGAGCAGGGTGAGTTTTTCTACGAAGGGCTTGGCGCTGGTCGCTACATACTCAAGGCCGGTAGGCGGAAAAAGCTTCATTGTCCCGTTGGCCTGGGCTTCGGTGTAAGGATTTAAAAATAAGGCGTGCTTATATTTTTTCATGCAAGGATTGTATACTCAATTAATAAATATAGCAAGAGGTTATTCGTAACGCAAGGCTTCGATCGGATCAAGCGCTGAGGCCTTTTGCGCCGGCCAAAGCCCAAAGACAATTCCGATAAACAACGAGAAAATTGTAGAAAGCATTACGGAAAACAAAGAAACCTTTACCGCCCAGCCGGCAAAAATCGTAATTAATACCGCAGCCCCGGAGCCTAAGGCGATACCGCTAATCCCTCCGATAAAAGACATCAAGATCGCTTCAATTAAAAATTGCACCATAATATCTTTATTACTGGCGCCGATCGCCTTGCGCAAACCGATCTCTCGTGTGCGCTCAGTTACCGAAACCAACATAATATTCATAATGCCTATGCCCCCCACCAAAAGCGAAATTGCGGCAATCGAACCTAAAAGTAAAGACATTGTTTTAGTCGTCGTCTCAAGAGTATTCTTAATATCCGACATATTGCGGACCTGGAAAGAATCTTCATCGTCTTTATCCAGGCGATGCAGCTTAACGATAAGATTAGTTACCGCCTCCTGCGCCGGCTCAACCAATTCCGGAGTTTTGGCTTCCGCAAAAATTGAGTCAACATACTGTTTACCAAAAACCCTGTACATCGCGGTAGTAATTGGAATAACCACTATATCATCCTGATCGTGAAAAGCATTAGCGCCTTTTTCCGGAAGGATCCCAATTACCTTAAAATTAAGCAGGTTGATCTTGATCATTTGCCCAATGGGGTCGGCGCCGCCGAATAATTCCTTTACGATAGTCAGACCGATTACCGCCACTTTCTCCCGCATCTTTATTTCCTGCTCGTTAAAAAACCTCCCGGCTATCGGCTGGGCCGCGCGCATCAACGCATAATCTGCCCCTACCCCGTCAACCTGAGTATTCCAATTTTTATTTGCATAAACCAGCTGCCCGCGGCCGGACACCGAAGGATAAAGCCGGGCTATTTGGCTAAGCTTACCGATAGCTGCTACATCATTAAAAGTAAAACGTGTAACTGTCCCCGCCTCCATAGCCACACCATGAATCCTGGACGACCCCGGCCTGATCATTAACAGGTTTGAGCCTAATGAAGCCAGCTGCTTTTCAATGGAATCTTTAGCGCCTTGGCCCAAGGCCAACATAGCAATTACCGCGGCAACTCCGATTAAAATACCCAATATAGACAGCAAAGAGCGCATCTTATGCGAAAGCATGGCAAATCCCGCCTGGCGAAAATAAGCGAAAAACTTAGTTTCACCGGCAACTTTATGGTGCTTAGACAAAATGCTATCCGTAAAGCCATTTGTTAATGAAGGTATCTCGGAGATCTCTCCGGGGCCAGGCGAAGACTGATCGGAAATTATTTTTCCGTCGCGCATCTGGATTATCCTGCGCGCATGTTCAGCTACTTCTTTTTCGTGGGTAACAATTATTACGGTCTTGCCGGCTTGATTTAGTTTTTTTAAGATGGCGATAATTTCTTCCTTACTTTTGGAATCAAGGTTGCCGGTAGGCTCATCCGCCAGAATAATCAACGGCTCATTGACCAAAGAACGCGCGATCGCCACTCTTTGCTGCTGGCCGCCGGACATTTCATTCGGCCGGTGCAACATACGGTCTTTTAAACCGACCTCCCAAAGCTTCTCTTCGGCCTTCTCTTTTAAATGCCTTTTACCGGCGTAGACTAAAGGCAACTCCGCGTTTTCCAAAGCAGTCATACGCGGCAATAAGTGAAATTGCTGAAAAATAAACCCTACTAAGCGGTTTCTTAAATGCGCTGCCTGTTCCTCA
>JAKAMF010000096.1 GCA_021813045.1 bacterium
TGCCTGTAGTATTCCCGCGGACTTCCCCCGAATCCTTGCGTTAACTGCAATCAATACATCAAGTTTGATGCTTTGTTAAAGAAGGCGCTTGCCTTAGGCGCGGAGTATTTGGCAACCGGGCATTATGCCCGGGTCAATATTCAAGAGAGGGGATATTGTTTAAAGAAAGCTAAAGATAGCCAGAAAGATCAGTCTTATTTCTTATATCGACTTACGCAGGACAAATTAAAGCATATTTTATTCCCTTTGGGAAATTACACTAAGCCTCAGGTAAGAGAGTTGGCGAAGGAGTTCGCTTTACCGGTAGCGGAAAAGAAAGAAAGCCAGGAAATCTGTTTTTTGCCGAAAGACGACTACCGGTTTTTTCTTCAAGAGAGATTGCCTAAGGCCCAGATTGCTCTCGGACCGGTAGTTGATAAGCAGGGGAAGGCATTGGGCCGGCATAAGGGAGTAGCTTTTTATACGATCGGACAGCGCGAAGGCTTAGGTATTGCCGCCGGCCGGCCGGTTTATGTCGTTAAAATCGACGCTAAGAAAAACCTGATTACGGTTGGCTCGAAAGAAGAGGCCTTAAGCAAAGAATTTTTAGTTAAAGATTTAAGTTTTATTGGCGGTTCCCTGAAAAAGAAAGTTGCCTTAGAGGTTAAAATACGCTATAATCATCCTCAATCACCTGCGGAAATCTCCCCTTTTGGAAAGAAACTAAAGGTAAAATTTAAAATCCCGCAATTTGCGATTACCCCCGGGCAATCTGCGGTTTTTTACGCTAAAGATAAAGTGATCGGCGGAGGAATTATCGAAGAGGTCTTATGCTGAACAGAATAATTAATGACGATTTAATTAAAAGAATTCGCGAATTAAAGAAAAAGCGCGACGCGGTGATTCTGGCGCATAATTATCAATTGCCGGAAGTGCAGGATATTGCTGATTTTGGCGGCGATTCTTTGGAGCTCAGCCGTAAGGCGGCAAGCACTACAGCTAAGGTTGTGGTTTTTTGCGGAGTGCATTTTATGGCCGAGACCGCTTCCATACTTTGCCCGGACAAAAAAATTATTGTTCCGGATATACAAGCCGGTTGTCCGATGGCCAACATGATTACCGTAGATGATTTAAAGAAACTTAAAAAAGAGCATCCCCGGGCTGCGGTCGTCGGCTATGTCAATACTTCCGCGGCGATCAAGGCGGAATTGGATTATTGCTGCACTTCGACTAATGCCGTAGCCGTGGTCAACGCGCTGAAAAATGAAAAAGAAATTATTTTTATTCCGGATAAGTACCTGGCAGATTATGTTTCTAAAAAAACCGGCAGAAAATTGATTTCCTGGAACGGGTTCTGCCCGACTCATGTTAAGATACTGCCGGAAGATATTAAGCGGGAAAAGAAATTTCATCCTTTTGCCAAGGTCCTGGTGCATCCGGAGTGCTTGCCTGCGGTTTGCGGGTTAGCGGATGAGGTTTTATCCACCAGCAAGATGTGCCAATACGCCAAAGAAAGCCCGGCCAAAGAATTTATTATCGGCACGGAAGTCGGAATAATTTATCGTTTAAAGAAAGACAATCCGGGCAAGGAATTTTACGCGGCCAGCGAGGCTGCGGTTTGTCCGAATATGAAACGCACTACTCAGGAAAAAGTGCTCTGGGCTTTGGAAGAATTAAAAGAAGAAGTAAAAGTTTCCGATGTTGTCCGCCAGCGGGCCAAGAGAGCCATCGATCGGATGTTAGAAATTATTTAATGAATATTCCCGTTATCTATCAAGATGAGTGGCTGGTGATTTTAGATAAACCTTCCGGCCTTTTAACTATCCCCACCCCCAAAAACGAGTCGCGTACCTTAGACAGTATCCTGAATAACGACCTTAAAGAAAGAGGGGTTTCTTACCGTTTGCATCCCTGCCATCGGTTAGACCGGGCGACCAGCGGTTTGATAATTTTTGCTAAAGGCAAAGCCATACAAAAACAGATGATGGATTTGTTCCGCCAAAAGAAAATTAAAAAAACCTATATCGCTTTTGTGCAAGGATGCCCTTTGGCGTCCTCCGGCGCGATCAACAGCCCAATTGAAGGCCAGTCTGCGCAAACATCCTATAGAGTTATTGAAAAAAGAAAAGATTATAGTATAGTGGAAGTAAATCCGCAAACCGGACGGACCAATCAGATCCGTATTCATTTTAAGCGTTTGGGTCATCCGATTTTAGGCGAAGATGTTTACGCCTTTCGCAAGGATTTTAAGATTAGGGCCAAGCGGTTGTGTTTACACGCCCGTGACCTGGAATTTATTCATCCCGTAACGCATAAGCTCGTCCGCGTATCCGCCGGGCTGAGTGATAATTTGCGCAATTTTTATAGCCAGCACCCATGATTAAATTCATTATTTTAGGGATAACTCAGGGCCTGACCGAATTTTTGCCGGTAAGCAGTTCTGCCCATTTAGTGATTATGCAGAAAATACTCGGTTTAAACGGGCAGGAGGTGGCCTTAAGCGTGGTTTTGCATTTAGGTACCGTGTTGGCGCTGCTGGTATTTTTCTTTTTTGATCTTATTGAGTTGATCTTTAAGCCAAAGTGGATTGGGCTGATTATTTTAGTTACGCTTATTACCGGAATTATCGGAATTTTTGGAAAGAATTTTTTTGAGAGTTTATTTAGCTCTCCGCGAATCGCCGCTTTTGGTTTAATTGTTACCGCGATTATTTTAATTTTAACCCGTGAATTCGGCCATGCCAAGCGCGCCAGTATTAAATGGCGGGATGCTTTTATTTTAGGGATTACGCAGGGGATTGCGATTATTCCGGGGGTTTCTCGTTCCGGAATCACCATTTCCACATTGCTCTTTCGCGGCATTGACCGCGGATCAGCTTTCCGCTTTTCTTTTTTAGCGGCAATACCGGCGGTCTTAGGCGCGGCAATCCTGGAGGCAAAAGGCATTAGCGCGGCTTTAAAAACAGATTTCGCGGTTTTCTTTGCCGGGTTTATTTTTAGTTTCTTAGCCGGCCTTTTTTCGCTCTGGTTTTTAAAAAGAGTTTTAGAAAAAGCAAAGTTGTATTATTTTGGATTTTATTGTATAATTGTGGCTATTCTTACCTTAATTTTTATAAAATGAGCATTCTCGTCCTGGGAACCGTAGCGCTAGATACAATCAAAACCCCTTTCGGTAAAAGAGATTTTATGCTTGGCGGTTCAGCCGTGCATTTTTCCCTTTCCAGCCGGCTTTTTACCGAAGTAAGCTTGGTTGCGGTTATCGGAGATGATTTTCCCCCCAAACACATCGAATTTTTATTAAATAAAGGGATCGACCTCACTTCTTTGATCCGCTCGCAGGGAAAAAGTTTTAAGTGGCAGGGCGAATATAGCGGTGATTTAAATTGCGCGCGCACCCTGAATACGG
>JAKAMF010000025.1 GCA_021813045.1 bacterium
GGCATCGGCGCTTGCCTGGGTTGCGTGGTGGAAACAAAATTTGGGCAGAAAAGGGTTTGTCAAGATGGTCCGGTATTTACCGCCGCAGAGATAATTTGGAGGCAGGGATGAATTATCTAATTTGTGTTTTGTTGGGTATTGCAGCCGGAGTGCTTGGCGGGATGTTTGGTATCGGCGGAGCGACAATTTTAATTCCGGCAATGGTTCTTTTCTTCGGCCTGACCCAGCATCAGGCGCAAGGCACGATCCTGGCGGCAATGATCCCGCCGATCGGGCTTCTGGCTGCTTTAAGGTATTATCAGGCCGGCAATGTTAAGATCGGTATCGCGGCTTTTGTGGCTCTGGGATTTTTCTTCGGCGGGTTTATCGGCGCGAATTTAATCCAAAACTGGCCGGAGCCGTTATTAAGAAAATCGTTTGCCGTATTCCTGCTGGCGATTTCTGTAAAAATGCTGCTGACAAAATAAAATGGCTGACTTAAGCGTAAATATAGGCAGGTTGAAATTAAAGAATCCGGTAATGGTTGCCTCCGGGACTTTTGGCTATGCCGCAGAGTTTGCGGATTTCATTGACTTGAAAAAATTGGGAGCGATTGTTACCAAAACTATTACTTTGACACCGCGCAAAGGTAACCCTATGCCGCGCACTTGCGAGGCGCCGGCCGGCATGTTGAATTCGATTGGCTTGGAAAATCCCGGGCTGGAAGTTTTTATCAAAGATAAGCTGCCTTATTTAAATAAGCTAGGCGTACCGCTGATCATTAGTATCGCCTCGGAAAAAGATATCCGAGAATTCGCGATTTTAGCTAAAAGATTGGACAAAGTCAGGGCGATCAGCGCGATCGAATTGAATATTTCCTGTCCGAATATTCACGGCCGTTCGGCTAAGCTTGTGGCGCAGGACCCCGTGGCAACTTATGAAGTAATTAAATCAGTGCGCAAGGCCACCAGTAAAGTTTTGATCACTAAGCTCTCGCCCAATGTCACGGATATCATTCAAATTGCCCTTGCCGCCCAAAGCGCCGGTTCAGACGCCGTAGCCTTAATCAATACCTTAACCGGGATGAGTATTGATGTCGCATCCTGCCGGCCGAAAATCGCCGCCGGGATCGCCGGTTTAAGCGGCCCGGCAATCCGTCCGGTAGCTGTGCGCTGCTGTTGGGAGGTTTATCAAAAAATTAAAATTCCCATCATCGGAATGGGTGGTATAATTGATACTCTCAGTGCCTTAGAATTCTTCTTGGCTGGAGCAACCTGCGTTAGTGTTGGCACAGCCAATTTTATTAACCCCAAAGTGAGTATTGAGATAATCGAGGGGATTAAAAAATATTTAGCAGGAAATAAACTGTCTGGGATTAAAGAGGTTATAGGATCGGTAAAAATATGAAGATGCGGGAGAAAATAATTTTGGCTTTAGATGTCGATACCTTTGCTACCGCCAGGCATTTTGTTAACTTGTTTTACCCGAAAATCAGGATTTTTAAAGTCGGTTCGCAGCTTTTTACCGGCTGTGGACCGGAGATCGTCGAATTTATCCAGAAAAAAGGTGGGGAAGTTTTTTTAGACCTGAAATATTTTGATATTCCTAATACCGTGGCCAAGGCGGTGGCGCAGGCAGGGCATTTGAAAGTTAAAATGCTTACTTTGCATATTTCCGGCGGGCCTGAAATGATCCGGGCAGCGGTTGCTTCGGTCAGACAGATTAAAAAGAAACAGCGTCCGCTTTTAATCGGAGTTACGGTTTTGACCAGCCAGAAAGCCGGTAAAGAAAAAATCCTCGCTTTAGCCAAAGCAGGATTAGCCAGCGGCCTAGACGGCGTGGTTTGTTCGGCGCAAGAAACCGGATTTTTAAGAAAAAAAATCAACCGCAAATTTATTATTGTTACTCCCGGGATCAGGCCGAAGTCCGGGGCAAAAAACGATCAACAGAGAATAGCTACGGCA
Source organism: bacterium (assembly GCA_021813045.1). GTDB lineage: Bacteria > Omnitrophota > Gorgyraeia > Gygaellales > Profunditerraquicolaceae > JAKAMF01. Next base: position 1,944 of record JAKAMF010000025.1, read on the forward strand.
AGAGAGTCGTTAAAAGCAGGGAGCAGTTTTTTAGTGATCGGCCGGCCGATTTTAGAAGCTAGCCGGCCGCTTTCTGCGCTGGAAGAAATTTTAAAATCCTAACGGGAGAATAATCATGGCGGAAAATATTCAGGAATTGATTGAAAAAATTCAAAATGAAGGCGTGTTGGCTGCCGAGGCCCGCGCCGCAGAAATTCAGGCCCAGGCAAATCAGCGTAAAGAAGAAATTATCAGTCAGGCCAGTAAGCAGGCGGATCATTTGATTGCCGAGGCGCGGGAGAGAATCGCTAAAATGCAGCAGGCCTCGGATTTAGCGCTGCAGCAGTCCGGCCGGGATTTGCTTTTGGTCTTAAGGAAGGAAATTGCCTCAATCTTAGAGAAAGTGATGGTTTTGGAAATACGCAACGCCCTTACTCCCGAAGAGTTAGCCGGAATCCTTAAGTCAATTATCCAGGCGCAAAGCGCAAAAAACAGCGGAGAAATCGTCATACATTTGAATAAGGATGATTTGAAAAAACTGGAACACACGTTTTTAAAAGGGCTAAAAGAAGATGTCTTAAAGGGGATAAAGCTGAAATCGCAGGATGATATTGCTGCCGGTTTTATCATCAGCTATGACGCGGGCAGATCGCATTTTGATTTTACCGATAAAGCACTGGCGGAAACTCTGGGCGCCTATCTTAAGCCGGGGCTGGCAGAAATCTTAAAATCAGCGGCAATTTAAAAATATGCCGAATTTTTACGTTTATTTTATTTCAACACTTCCCTCGCTTAACTTTTTGCAAAAGCCGCCGTTTGATTTTGCCAGGTTCAGCGAACTTTGTCAGCGTTTTCTTGCCCCGGCCGAATTGGAGTTAGTAGCTAATGGCGGATTACCCGAGTGGCAGAATTTTGATTTAGGCCTGCGCAATGAGCTGGTAAAAATCCGCGCCGGACGCAAACACCTTGATCCGGCTAAATACCTGCGTCAGCAGGAAACCGCGGATTTGGGGTTAGCACATTTGGCAGTCGGCGCGACGAGAAATCCCTCGCCGTTAGAAGTTGAGAAGCAGCTGGATTTAGCGCGCTGGAATTTCTTAGATGAATTATCCGGCCGGCACTACTTTGATTTAGAGGCAGTGATTATTTACGGCGCGAAACTGCGTATTTTAGAGCGCTGGGAAAAAATAGAAAACGCAGATCAGGATAAATTAATGGAAGCGGTTTTAACTTATTCTTAAGAGGCTAAACGCAATGGAGCATAAAAGAACCGGATCAGTTATTAAAATTAACGGCAATATGGTTACTGCCGAATCGGATAATTTTATTATCCAGAACGAAGTTGCTTATGTAGTTTCCGGACAGGAAAAGTTAAAGGCGGAAGTAATTAAGGTGCGGGGGAAGACGGCTCAAATGCAGGTGTATGAAAACACCTCCGGCTTAAAACTCGGGGATAAGGTTGAGTTTAGTCATGAGTTGCTTTCTGTAGAGCTTGGCCCTGGCCTGCTCTCCGAGATTTTCGACGGTTTACAGAATCCTTTGCCGGGGTTGGCCAGGCAATGCGGATTTTTCTTAAAACGCGGAGTTTATCTTCCTGCATTAGAAGATAGTAAAGAGTGGCCTTTTAATCCGCTCTGCCAAACCGGCCAGATAGTCCGGGCGGGAGATAAATTAGGTTTTACCCAGGAGAAAATTTTTAAACATTATATTATGGCCCCGTTTAGCTTAGCCGGAGATCTGGAAGTTGTCGAGATCGCCCCGGAAGGCAAGTATAATCTGCAGCAGCCCATAGCCCGGCTCAAAGATGAAACAGGAAAAATCCACCCGGCGTTTTTAAAGCAATCCTGGCCGGTAAAAATTCCGATTACTGCCTACCGCAAAAAATTAAAACCGCAAACTCCTTTAGTAACCAAGATGCGGCTGATCGATTCTTTATTCCCGGTGGCCCGCGGCGGAACTTACTGTATTCCGGGGCCGTTCGGCGCCGGTAAAACAGTTCTGCAGCAATTGACTTCGCGCCACGCTGAGGTGGATATAGTAATTATCGCCGCCTGCGGAGAACGGGCAGGTGAAGTAGTAGAGACTTTAAAAACCTTTCCCTCAATTACCGACCCGCGTACCGGCCGCCCTCTAAGCGACCGGACAGTGATTATTTGTAATACCAGCTCCATGCCGGTGGCCGCCCGGGAATCCAGCGTTTATACCGCGGTTACGATTGCCGAATATTACCGTCAAATGGGGCTGAATGTTTTGTTGCTGGCGGATTCTACATCGCGCTGGGCGCAGGCCATGCGCGAAATGTCCGGCCGCCTGGAAGAGATTCCCGGGGAAGAGGCTTTTCCGGCTTATCTTGAATCTCGCATTGCTTCTTTTTACGAGCGGGCAGGTGAAGTTGAGTTGCGCGACGGCTCAATCGGATCGATCACTATCGGCGGTACAGTCAGCCCGGCCGGCGGAAATTTTGAAGAACCGGTTACTCAGGCAACTTTAAAAGTGGTCGGCGCTTTTCACGGTTTAAGCCGCAGCCGTTCTGACAGCCGCAGGTATCCGGCAATTGACCCGTTAATCAGCTGGAGCAAATATAAAAGTTTTATTTCCGAAGAACAGGTTGCTGCCGGCCAGGCAATATTGCGCAGGTCCAGCGATATTTCCCAGATGATGAAGGTAATCGGCGAAGAGGGAACTTCTTTGGCCGATTACATTGATTACCTTAAGGGTGAATTTTTCGATTTTGTTTATTTGCAGCAGAATGCCTTTGATAAAGTCGACGAAGCCACAGACCAAAAACGGCAGAAACACGTTTTTGATTTTATCTATAATAATATTTTAAATAAGCGGTTTGTTTTTTCGGATAAAGCCAAAGCGCTGCATTTTTTCCAGAGCCTGCGGCAGTTATTTAAGGGATGGAATTCCGTTGAGCCGTCCAGCGAGGAATTTAAAAAAATAGAGCAGGAAATACTTTTATTATTAAAGGAAAATACAAATGCATAAGGTTTATACGGATATTGTTGAGATTTCCGGAGACGTGATTACCGTGGAAGCCGAAGGAGTCGGTTATTCCGAGATTGCCCGGATTACTACCAGCCGCGGGGTTTCTTTGGCGCAGGTTATCCGTCTAGACGGGAAAAGAGTTTCTTTGCAGGTTTTTGCCGGCAGTAAAGGCATATCTACGCAGGATAAAGTGCGCTTTCTCAGGTCTCCCATGCGGGTCGCCTCAGGCAGTAATCTGCTGGGCCGGATTTTTAACGGCAGCGGCTTGCCCCTGGACAACGGGCCGGAATTAAACGAAAATCTAATTGATATCGGTGGTCCGCCGGTTAATCCGGTAAAAAGGATTATCCCGGATAAAATGATTCGTACCGGTATCCCGATGATCGATGTTTTTAATTCTCTGGTTGAATCGCAGAAACTGCCGATATTTTCTATTGCCGGACAGCCCTATAATGACCTTTTGGCCAGGATTGCTATTCAGGCAGAAGTGGATATTATTGTTTTGGGCGGCATGGGTTTAAAATACGACGATTATTTGTTTTTCCGCGATACTTTGGATGCGCAAGGCGCTTTGTCGCGCTCTATATTTTTTATGCATACCGCCTCAGATCCGATCGTAGAATGCCTTCTGGTTCCGGATATCAGCCTGGCAGTAGCGGAAAATTTTGCTTTGCAAGGCAAACGCGTCTTAGTGCTTTTAACCGACATGACTAATTTCTGTGATGCCTTAAAAGAAATCTCTATTACTATGGAGCAGATTCCTTCTAACCGCGGTTATCCCGGAGATTTATACAGCCAGCTGGCCAGCCGCTATGAAAAGGCGGTTGATTTTGATACCGCCGGCTCGATTACGATTTTGGCAGTTACGACTATGCCGGGCGATGACGTAACCCATCCGGTCCCCGATAACACCGGCTATATAACCGAGGGGCAGTTTTACCTGAAAAATAGAGTGATTGAGCCATTTGGTTCATTGAGCCGCTTAAAACAGCAGGTTAACGGTAAAACCCGCGATGACCATCGTGTAATTATGGATACCATGATTCAGCTTTTTGCCAGCTATCGCGAAACCCTGGAAAAGCAATCTATGGGATTCGGAATGAGCGATTGGGATAAGAAACTTTTACGTTACGGAAAACTGTTTGAGGAAAAAATGATGTCGCTTAAAGTAAATGTATCTCTGGAAAAAGCGCTGGATTTGGGATGGGAAATCATGGCTTCCTGTTTTGCTCCGGAAGAGACCGGGATTAAGAAATCAATGATTGAAAAATACTGGCCCGGAATCAGACAAACTAAAAATGGCAAAGATTAAATTAACCAAAGGAGAATTAAAGGTTCAGCGCGATGCTTTGGCGCAATACCAGCGTTATCTGCCTACCCTGCAGCTGAAAAAACAGCAGTTGCAGATGGAAATATTAAAACAGCTGGCGATTTTAGAAGAAAAAGAGCACGGCCTGGAATTAAAGAGAAAAAATATGCTTGGCTGGATCGGTTTGTCAGGGGCTGACCCGGTGGTAGAGATTAATAAATTATTGATTCCGGGTAAAATTAGTTTTGGTAAAAGAAATGTTGCCGGAGTAGATTTGCCGGTTTTTGAAAAAATGGATTTTACAATTTCCGAATACGACTTATTCAGCACGCCATTTTGGGTAGATGCGGCAATTGAGCAGCTAAAAATATTTTTAGCCGGGATTAAAGAGCTTGAAATCATCAAGCAGGGGATCCAGGCGTTGCGTGCCGAATTGCGCGTTACCAGTCAGAGGGTTAATTTATTTGAGAAAGTAAAGATTCCCGAAACGATTGAGGTAATCCGCGCGATAAAAATCTATATCGGCGACCAGATGGCCAATGCTGTCGGGCGTAGTAAGATCGCCAAGAAAAAAATCGAAAATCTCGCTTGGGAGGCAATGCCGGCATGATTGTTCCGATGAAAAAAATTACACTGCTGGTTGAGCAAAAAGAGTCTGTGGACGCGGTATCTGCTTTGCGCCAGCTCGGGGTAATGCATTTAGAACATATCCGCCAGCCTAAGGGCAGCGACATAAATTTGTTGCAGGAAGATTTAGCCTTAGCCGGCCGGGCGCTGGAAATATTATCGGAAAAAGATTTTATTATCCCAGAGCTTATTGAGAAAAAACAGAAATACGATGATTGGAAAACTGCCTGCCGGCATATCATTGATCTGCGTAAAAGGTACAGCCAGCTGGAGGATTATTCGCAAGCTCTGCTTGGCCAAATAAAATTTTGGCAGGGCTGGGGTGATTTTGAGCCGGAAAAAATCCAGGCCTTGGCCGGCAAAAATATTTTTGTCAGGCTTTATCAGATCCCGATTAAGGAAATAGACAACTTGCCGAAAAATGCCGTTGTAAAAAACATTTCTGTAGAAAACGGAATAGCTAATTGCGCGATTTTTTCTTTAGATAAGGTTACGCTGGGATATAAAGAAGTTGCTTTGCCGAAAACCAGCCTAAAGGGGATAACCCGGCGCCGCCTTGAAGATCAGGCGTTAATGGATGATATCCGTAAAGAGTTAAGCCGTCTATCCGGGCTGATCCCGGATTTAAAACAGGTTCATTTAGGGCTAGAAGAAAATTTAGAATTTTCCCGGGCGGTAATGGGAATGGGAAGTGCAGGGCAGATAAGTTATCTATCCGGCTACGTGCCCTTTAACCAGGAAAAATTGATTCGTGATCTTGCCCGGCAGAGAAAATGGGCAGCGGTTTTTAGCCTGCCCAGCCAGGAAGACAATACGCCGGTTTTATTAAAAAATCCTAAATGGGTTTCCTTGATTAATCCGGTTTTTAAATTAATGGAGGTTGTGCCCGGTTACCGCGAGCTGGATGTCAGCCCGGTATTTTTATTATTCCTGGCGCTGTTTTTCGGGATGATTATCAGTGATGCCGGATACGGCTCGGTTTATTTTCTACTCACTTTTCTGGCGCAACGCAAGCTTGGGGCAAAAGTAAAAGATCATACGGTATTTAAACTTTTTTATCTTTTTAGTTTTTGCGCTATACTCTGGGGAGCGCTTAGCGGAGTAATTTTTGGCCAGGAGTGGTTTTTAGCTAAAGGCTTTAAGCCGCTGCTGCCGGTATTAAACGACAGTAAATTCCTAATGTCATTTTGTTTTTTCTTAGGCGCTTTACAATTAAGCCTGGGGCATGGCTGGCAGGCAATAGTTAAACTGCCATCTTTATCCGCGCTGGCAGATATCGGCTTTATCTGTCTTTTGTGGGCAGGTTTTTTATTGGCTCGGATGTTTATTGTCAGTGCGGCATTCCCCGATTTCGGCAAATGGCTGATCTGGTCAGGAATTTTACTGATTTTATTTTTTTCTAATCCCCAACGCAATATCTTAAAAGGGATTGGCTCCGGTGCCGGTACGCTGGCGCTTAATTTGATGGGCAACTTCGGTGACGTAGTTTCTTATATCAGGCTTTTTGCGGTTGGCTTAGCCGGAATAGCGGTTTCCGATTCGGTTAATGCCTTGGCTGCTTCGGCAGGAGGGAATCTTATTGCTCAGATATTGATTGTTTTTATCGGGCATACGATTAATATTGTGCTTGGGCCGATATCCGTATTGGTCCACGGGGTGCGGCTTAATGTTTTGGAATTTTCTTTATTGCACGGTAATGTTACCTGGAGCGGCCTGGCTTATAAGCCGCTGAAAAAACAAGGATAGGAAAGGAGCTTATAATGGAAAACGGTTTATTGGTTCAGTTTAAGGATTTAGGCGTAATTTCGGTTTTGGCATTGGCAGCGTTTGGTTCGGCTGCCGGAGCAGGGACTGCCGGCATGGCGGCAATCGGCGCCTGGAAAAGGAATTTTTTACAGAATAAATCCGCTTCGTTTTTGCTTTTGGCATTAACTGCCGCGCCGTTGACGCAGACTATTTATGGTTTTATTGTCATGAATAAAATGGTAGAATTGGCCAATAAGGGAGTGTACCTTTGGGGAATCGGTATTTTTGCCGGAGCGGCAATCGGCATGTCAGCTTATTGGCAGGGGAAATGTGCTGCCTGCGCCTGCGACTCGATGGGCGAGACCGGAAAAGGGTTTGCTAATTATATGGCGGTTTTAGGCATGACCGAGACCGTAGCTTTATTTGTGATGGTCTTTACTTTGGTAGTTTTAGGAAAATTATAACTTCGAAGAAGTTTCGCTAGACAAAAATTTGAGGTGCTCTAGCTTCGAACTTTGCTGCGCAAAGCTTCGAAGTCTCACTAAACAAAAACTTGAGGTGTTCGATGTTTGATTTAAGTAAGTTGGGGGATTTGTCTAAGATTGCCAGCGAAGCCAGGCAGGTGCAGGAAAAACAAGAACGCCTGCAGTTGGAACAGATAGAGCTATTGAAAAAAATTTCTCAGAAATTAGATCAAGTTATTGGTTTATTAAAAGAAGAATAATTTTTCGGGCGATTAGCTCAGTTGGTTAGAGCATCTGCTTTACACGCAGAGGGTCAGGGGTTCAAGTCCTCTATCGCCCATTTAAAATAAAATATTGCAAAAAGCGGAAATTACGCTAAAATAAGTGCTCTGTTAAATTGTTGGGGTCGTGGTGTAGCCTGGTCTAACACGTCGCCCTGTCACGGCGAAGAACGCGAGTTCAAATCTCGTCGACCCCGTTGTAAGCTGCCTCGCGTGAAATTTTCACGCGAGGTTTTGTTTTAAGCGCATAAAATTGTTGACAGCGCCAAATTTTAAAGGTATTATGTTGTTGCAACACTTAGTAATATCTTGACTTACACAAATCTTCTTTGCTGAACAGGCAACTGAGCGCGTAATTTAATTCAAGGGGTTTATGCCGGAAAAATTTCCTACCCGAGGCGTCAAATCCATAGCTCAGATTCGCGGTAAATCAGCCGCAATCAAGACAAATATTCCCAAGACAGAAATTTATTCAGGCCTCAAACTATTTGATTTTGTTAAGTTTAGGCCTATTTTTATGCTCAGCCAAGAAAATAATGATTAAACATAAAAAAGGCAGATATCTAACATTATTAATAGTTGCTATTTGTGGAGCCTCGTTTTCTTTTGCTTTATGGTTCTGGTCATATCAGCATGAACGTACAAAAATTGAAAGCATATTTATACAGCTTGCCAGTTATCGCTTTGATGCTATTGAAGACGCGATCCAAGAAAGTAGCTATGCCTTGTATTCATTCGGTGATTTTTACGCTGCCAGCCAAGAAGTAAATAAAGAAGAATTTGATACTTTTAGCCAGGGTATATTTGCGCGCCATCCCTATATTTTTGAATTTAGAAAAATCAACAGGGTCGCTTTGGATCAGCGCAAGTCATTTGAAGATTTAATCAGTCGCCGGCTCGGGATTAATTTTCAAATAACCGATTTAGGAGAAAAAGAAAACTTTATTCCGGCTGTTCAGCGGCCGGAATATTTTCCGATTATTTACAATAGTATCGCAGAAAAACACCGGTTAAAACATCAGCCCGTGCTTGGCCTAGATGTGGGAAGTTTTCCTGATCGCTGGGAGGTAATGCAGTCAGCTCGGGATACAGCAGACATAGCAATGACTTTGCCTACCAAGCATTACGGTGAAGGCGAAATTAAAAATGTTATTCGTACTTTTCTTCCGATTTACCGTAACGGCGTCAGCCACGACACTATTGTTCAGCGCCGCGATAATCTGGAAGGATTTGTGGCTATGCTTTTTCAGCTGGATGAATTGATACGGCTTAGGCTGCAAAGCATTCCTGCGGCAGGCGTAGATATTGCCTTTTTTAAAACATCGGATAAAGATAATAAGCCGTTTTATTTTTATCCTTCTCGCACCAGGATTCAGCCGATTGAGAACGGCCAGTTAGAAAAAATCAGTAATATATCATATAAAGCTCACTTTAAAACTGATAACGCGGATTGGTTATTAGTCGCCACGCCTAGCCCGCTATTCTTGCGTGAACATAAAATTATCCTGCCCTGGGTAATCCTGTTTATTAGCCTCGGCTTTATCTTTTTTCTGCTGCAATATTTGAGGTCGATTATTAATAAGTCCGGAGAAATCGAAAAACTGGTTAGCCGGCGTACAGAAGAATTGCGTATAGCCGAAACAAAATACAGGTTGCTTTATGAATCTTCGCGCGAAGCGATCATGATATTAGCTGCTCCGGGTTGGAATTTTACTGCCGGTAATCCCGCGGCAATAAGTTTATTCGGCGCAAAGAATGAAGAGGAATTTATTGCCAGGTCTCCTTGGGAGTTTTCTCCGCAATATCAGCCGGACGGTGAATTATCGCAAGATAAAGCCAAACGGATGATCGCGATTGCGATTGAAAAAGGATCAAATTTCTTTGAATGGACGCATAAGCGGATAAACGGAAAGGAATTCTTTGCGACTGTATTATTAAGCCGCATGGATATGAAGGGCGAGGTAGTTTTACAGGCAGTAGTGCGTGATATCAGCGCGGAAAAACAAATCGCCGCGGCTTTGCGGGATAGCGAAGAGCGCTTCCGGACCATGGTTTCTAATATTCCCGGAGCAATCTACCGCTGTAAAAATGATCTCGATTGGACTATGGAATTTATAAGTTATGAAATTCGCGAAATCTCCGGTTATCCGGCTTCGGATTTTATCCAGAATAAAACGCGCAGCTTCGCTAGTATTATTCATCCGGATGACCGGGCCATGGTTAAACATAGTGTGGAAAGCGGCTTGAACCAGAAAATGCCCTATAGTATGGAATACCGCATTATGCACATTGACGGAAGTATTCGTTGGGTGCAGGAAAAAGGCCAGGGTATTTTTGCGGAAAACCAATTACTTTGGCTGGATGGGGTAATTTTTGATATTACTCCCAGAAAGCACCTGGAAGAAGACCTGGCTAATTCCAGCAAGGAATGGTCAACTACCTTTGATTCCATGGCTGAAGGGATTTCTATTCACAGCCCGGAGTTTGAAATTACCAATGTTAATGAAGCGTTGTGCAAAATGCTGGGAAAAACCAGAAAAGAACTAATCGGTATGAAATGCTATAAAATTTTCCATAAAAAAGATTCTCCGATAAACGGCTGCCCGATGGTAATGTCTTTAAATTCCAATCAACGGGAAACTGTAGAAATATTTGAACCATCGGTTAACCGCTGGTTTCATGTTGCTGCCTCTCCGATATTTGATGGAGAGGGAAAATTGAGGCGGGTCGTGCATCTCGTCCACGATATAACCGAGCAAAAACGCATAGACCTGATGAAAGATGAGTTTGTCAGCACGGTTTCGCATGAATTAAGGACTCCGCTTTCGATTATGAAAGAAAGTATTTCGCAGGTGGAAGAAGGCATGCACGGGAAAATTCTTCCTAAACAGAAACACTTCTTAGCCATGTCAATTAACGGGATCAACCGGATTACCCGCATTGTCGACGGGCTGCTGGATATTTCTAAAATAGAATCCGGTAAATTAGAATTACATAAGGAAAAGACCGACCTGGAAAAACTAGCCAGGGCTGTCGTGACGTCTTTTAAGATATCTGCGGCAAAGAAAAAAATTGAGCTAAAAGAATCTTATCCCAAGGAAAAAATTGAAATCGCTCTTGATCATGAAAAAATATCCCGGGTTTTTACCAATTTAATTGCTAACGCATTGAAATTTACCGAAAGTGGTTTTATAGAAGTAAAGATTGAAGATAAAATGGATCAGGTTGAGTGCAGCGTTATGGATAGCGGTATCGGTATTGCCGAAGAAGACCTGTCCAAGTTATTTATAAAATTTGCCCAATTCGGCCGGCAAAGCGGGCTTGGCCAGCACGGAATTGGCCTGGGTTTAAGCATTTGCAAGGGCATTGTTGAATTGCACGGCGGAAAAATCTGGGCAGAGAGTAAGCCAGATCAAGGTACTAAGATCGCTTTTACTTTACCTAAAACAGTAATCGGTTAAATTGGGGAGGTGGCAATGTCAGAGAAAAAACGCATATTACTGGTAGAAGATGAAAAAGATTTAGTAGAGGTAGTCAAGATTCGCTTAGAGGCGAGCGGATATGAAGTTTTAACTGCTGCTGACGGCCAGCAGGCGCTGGATAAGGCGCGCGCGCAGAAGCCGGATTTAATTATTTTAGATTTAATGTTGCCTAGGGTCGATGGTTATAAGGTCTGCCGCATGCTTAAATTTGACGAGAAATACAAGCATATCCCGGTAATTATATTTTCTGCCCGTGCGCAGGAGGCGGATAAAAAACTTGCCCAGGAAGTCGGCGCAGAGGCCTATATTACCAAGCCTTTTGAGCCGCAGGCACTGTTAGCTAAAATCGAGGAGCTGTTAAAATAGTGTTTCCCGAAGAGTTAAAAATAAAATTTAAGAATATAGTTAATGCGCGCAGCGGGCTGTATTTTAAGGATTACGATTTGCGCGATTTAGAGCAGGGAATTTTGAAGCGGATGCAGGCCTGTAAAGTTGAGTCGCCGCTTTCTTATTATAATATTCTTACAGTTTCAGAACAAAGGGATAATGAGTTTCGCGAACTCCTGAATATTCTTACGGTAAATCATACCTATTTTTTCCGCAATGAGCCGCAATTTAATGTGCTGAAAGAAAAAATAATTCCGGAAATTATTTCGCGCCGCTTGCCGGGAGAAGAAAAGCCGTCTTTGCGTATCTGGAGCGCCGGCTGCTCTACCGGAGAAGAGCCGTATTCGCTAGCCATCCTGATTAAAGAAACAATTCCTGATTTAGAAAATTGGGATATACAGATCCTGGCTACTGATGTTTCTGCCCGCGCCTTGGAAGCAGCCAGAAAAGGCGAGTATGGCTTGAATTCTATGCGTCCGGTTAGCCAGGAATACCGGGATAAGTATTTTGATGAGAAGGACAGCCTTGGGCGAGATACGAGATATGCCATACACGATACCATCAAAAAAATGGTTAATTTTGATTTTTTTAACTTAATGGATGAAAATTATCCGGGTAATTTTGATATTATTTTTTGCCGCAACGTAACGATTTATTTTGAGCTGGAAACTACGATCAGGGTAATGGACAGAATTTATCGCAGTTTGAATGATGACGGATTTTTATTTATCGGTTATTCGGAAAGCCTGCAGTTTATTTCGGATAATTTTAAGATGTTGGATTATCACGATGCGATTTATTATTGCAAAAGCAAAGCTGTTCCTAAGCCGGAAGCCAAGCCTTTTATCCCGCAATTATTTGAGACAGATAAAGTCTTGGAGGAGATTTCCCGTAAAGAAATTGAAGCAGAAATCGAAAAATTAAAACCGCTGGTATCTGCTAAAGAAGCTAGAACCTTCAGCGATCTGCTTACTGAGGCAAAAAAATATTTGCACGCCAAAAAATATTACGCAGCTTTAGAATTAATCGAAGAAGCCCGCCGGCTGGACGTTGAATCTCCGGAGCCGTATTATCTGGAAGCGGAAGCACTTTCTAATTTAAACCGGATTGAAGAAGCAAAAGAAAAATTGAATACTGCTTTAAAACGCAACTCTTTATTTGCTCCGGCATATTATCTTTTGGGCTCATTTGCCAGCGAGGACGGTAAACAAGAAGAGGCCAAGCGTAATTTTAAAAAAGCGCTTTATTTAGACAGGGATTTTATTTTGGCGCGTTTCAGTTTAGCCGGAGTTTTTAAAAATGAAGGTAAGCTTGATGAGGCTATCCGCGAATACCGGAACATTTTGAATCTTCTTGCTAAGAATACGCCGGATGATATAATCGCTTTCAGCGGAGGGTTTTCTGCGGTGGCATTGAGCGGAGCCTGCCGGAGCAATATTGAGCGTTTAAAAATCGGCGCCTAGGAGAATGAAAAATGAAATTAGTGGCATTTGTAATTGCTGATAAAGAATATGCTTTAGGTATTGAGCAGGTCCTGCAGGTAATCAGGATCAGGGAAATTACCCCGGTGCCGCAGGCGCCGGATTTTGTCCAAGGAGTAATTATCTGGCATGCCAGGGCAATTCCCTTAATCAGCCTGCGCAAAAAATTCTCTTTGGAAAAATCCCTTCAGGAAAACTTAAGCCGGATTATTATCGTTAAAATAAATCGGCATAATATAGGTATAGTGGTGGATAAGGTAACTGATGTGCTTAATCTGGAATCAGGCAATATTGAACCTCCGGATGAAATTTTAAAGCAGGCCAGCTATTT
>JAKAMF010000097.1 GCA_021813045.1 bacterium
TGACAAACGGCTCTTTCTTATAGAATCTTTTGTAAAGTTGAATCAAGTCCTGCGTCTTTTGTTTCGGATTCTTAGACAGATATATCGTTTCCAGGATTCCCCGGTTAATCGGTAATAGATGCGGCACAAAAACTATACTAATTTTCTTACCGCCCAATTTGGTTAATTCCTGATTAATCTCCGGCGCGTGCTGATGCGTATTGACTTTATAAGCGCTGAAATCCTGGTTACTTTCCTGAGATAAAAATTCTTTACTAAGTTTTTTGCCGGCTCCGCTTACTCCCGACTTAGCGTCAATAATGATTGAATCGGCCCTGGCGATACCCAAAGCTACCAATGGCGCTAAGCCCAGAATTGCCGCGGTAGGATAGCATCCGGGATTAGCAATCAGCTTGGCGGTTTTTATTTTATTCCGGTAAAGTTCCGGCAAGCCATAGACTGCAGCGCCAATATTGGTTTTATCCTTATGCTTAACCTGATAAAACTTTTCGTAATTAGCGATATTCTTAATCCGGTAATCGGCGCTTAGGTCGATCACTGTCTTTTTCATCGCCAGCAGCTTAGGGGCGATATTCATCGAGACGGTATGCGGCAAAGCCAAAAAAACAACTTCGCAATTAGCCTTAATCTCTTCTAAGTCCGGCTTCTTACAAACCAGGTCGATCTTATTCTTGAATTGAGGGAATACTTCACTGATTACCTGCGGATGGTCGCTGGTATTATAAAGGCCGGTAATGTTTACCCGCGGATGATTAAGCAAAACGGAGATCAACTCTTCCCCGGTATGCCCGGTAGCTCCAACTATACCTACATTTACTGTCATCGTATCTCCTCTGTACATCTACGACGTATTAAGGTCAGATTAGTTAATAATAAGTTAAAATCCCGACGCCGTCAAGAAATATTATCGTCGATAAATATAACGCCCGGCCTTATCGGATCGGCCGGCAGCGCAGTAAGCGCGTACTTGCCCATCCTATTGGGCAAGGTACGTGTTGCCCGCTGCAACAAAAAAAAGGTCCCGCCTCCTCGAAGCGGGACCTTTTAAGATGACTATATAAAATCTACTTTAACGTTTAGTCCACTGGAAGCGTTTACGCGCGCCTTTCTGCCCGAATTTCTTGCGTTCCTTCATTCTCGGGTCGCGGGTTAAATAGCCTTGTTTACGCAGCATATCCTTAACTGTAGGATCTACCGCGATTAAACCGCGAGAAATACCCAGACGCAGCGCTCCGGCCTGTCCGGTAAGCCCGCCGCCAGTAAGATTTGCGATAATATCAAATTTAGTTATATTATTGGTAAGTACCAATGGTTGTTTAACCATAATCCTGTCTGTTTCTCTTAAAAAATATTTATCAATCGGTAAACCGTTGATAACAATATCACCTTTGCCGGTTATCAGATTAACCCGGGCAGTCGCTTCTTTGCGTCTTCCTAATACAGTAATTTTCGCAGTATCATTCATTGAATTATATCTCCAGAACTTTCAGCGTCAAAGACGCGTGCGGATGCTTATCATCAGCGTAAACTTTAAGTTTTTTAACTAAATCACTGCCTAACCGCCCGGTGGGAAGCATGCGGCTGATCGCCAGATGCATCACGGTTTCCGGATGCTGGGCGAGCATATCTGCCAGAACTACTTCTTTCAATCCTCCGGGATATCCGGAATAACGACGGTAGACCTTCTGGGACATCTTTCTGCCGGTGACTTTGATCTTGGCGGCATTAATCACCACTACACCGTCTCCGGTATCAATATGCGGAGTAAAAATTGGCTTGTGTTTGCCTCTTAAAATAGAGGCAACTTTGGCAGCTACCCTGCCCAGGATCTTGTCCTTGGCATCCACCAAATACCAAACTCTCTTTATATCCGATTTTTTTGCTACATAGGTTTTCTTCATAAGAAAGAAAAGTATAACATAATTTTTTTGGAAGTCAAACAATATTTTAGTACTTTTTTTCAGCCAGGAATTGCCGCCTTTACCCGGCAAGAAGGGCTAAAGTATACCGCAAAGATGCCGTTTTCGCCTATTTTTACAAAATTATAGCGCCTCACGATATCCTGAAGCTGGCCTCTGTTAAAATCATAAGATATAAGCAAAATCTTTGAAACCACAAAAGGATCGAACCTGCCGGAAGCCGGGACCTCAGGAAGCAGGGCATTTGCCGTAGCGCGGCCGGAAAGATTAGCCAGACACACGCCAAGATAATCTAAATCCGAATAGATTATATCATCCGGCTGCGTATGCCGCCGGATTAAATCGGCTGTCAAAAGGTACTCATCGGCAAACCAAAGGCTTTCGGAAGCCACCCGGTCATTGCGGCCCACGATTGCCAAATCCATTAACGCGGAATCGCAAACATAAAGCTTAATTTTACTCTTGCCTGCCTTACTCTTGCCTTCCATCAAAAAAGTAGGTGAGAAAATTAAAATAACCGTTATAGCGCAAAAAAGATAAATCTTCTTTTTTACGCCCTTAAGCCTCTCGTATATGAAATTCAGGGTTATCCCGGCGAGAAAAATAATCGGCAAAAACCCTTGCGCGGAAAACAACCTGTATGGATAAAATAAAAAAATAAAGCTCGCTAAAAACAGATAAGCAAAAATCCGGGATTTTTTTTCACGTTTAAAGATTATAAATAATCCGTAAAGTCCTAAAATATATTCTACCGGCTTGAATTCGCAGAAAAATCTTTCGTTTATCCCGGATAGAGAAATTACCGCAGACGCCGAAATCTGTTTGTAGATAACCGGCGCGGAAACAATTAAAGCCAAAACCCATAGCCATAGCCCCTGCCTCCGCTTCCCGGGATCAAACAGCGCAAAGAGAAAAAAAGTTAGGGAAATAAACCAGGAAACTCCGATGTGCGTGTAAAAACATAAAATCAACGAGAATGCCGCCTGCCGGTAGCTACCTTGTAGCAGCCGGTCTAATGCGAATAGCCCGAGAATAAGCGCGAAAGTAGCGGGAACATTATTAATCAAGGAAAGAAAAAAAGAAAAAGATGAAAGAGAAATTAATAAAACAAAAAATGCCAGCCGT
The DNA here is from genome assembly GCA_021813045.1 of bacterium. Classification (GTDB taxonomy): domain Bacteria; phylum Omnitrophota; class Gorgyraeia; order Gygaellales; family Profunditerraquicolaceae; genus JAKAMF01. Next base: position 3,045 of record JAKAMF010000097.1, read on the forward strand.
GGAGAATAATTTTTCTTAACAAAAAACCATAAAGGCAATAGAAATAACGAAGGCGTGATGGCTTCAAATAGCTTCGCTAAGAAAATTTTACCCAGTCCTGCCTTTAACAATAAAGCTAGCAGGACATGGAACAAAGGAGGATAAATATGCGGCCTGCCGACTGGCGCGTACTGTAAATAATCCCATCCGCAATATCCTGCGTGATCTAAAAATTCCCGGGCGATCAGCAGATGATAATGCATATCCATAAACTGCGGAAATAACTGCCAGCGTAAAAGCTGCAAAAAAGAAAGGATC
>JAKAMF010000098.1 GCA_021813045.1 bacterium
AAGGCGCGACGATGATTCGTCTGGGCCGCGCGGTTTTCGAGGGATAAAATGCATAAGATCGGGATTATCGGATACGGGAATATGGGCCAGGCAATTGCCCATCGCTTAAACGAATACCAGGTATTTGTTTTCGATAAAGATAAATCCAAGCTTACCGGAGCCGGCCATATCCATACGGTTGCCAGCTTAGAAGAAGTTTTGGCTAACGACACAGAAGTTTTAGTTTTAGCAGTTAAACCGCAGGATTTTTCTGAAATTATTGAGCAAATAAAGCATAAAGTTAAAGAGCATTTAGTAATTTCTGTCGCCGCAGGGATTACTACTGAATATATTGAAAATAAGCTGGGCAAGGCAAGGGTGGTGCGGGTGATGCCGAACCTGCCGGCGAAGATCGGCAAGGCAATGAGTTGTTTGTGTGCGGGAAAATTTGTCGATGAGCCCGGCCTGCATCTGGCGGAAAAAATATTCAAGCAGCTTGGCCAGACAATGATTATAAAAGAAAATTTAATGAGCGCGGCGACTGCGATTTCCGGCAGCGGCCCGGCTTATGTTTGCCGTTTTATAGAAAATAACGGGAACGAATTGACCGGTATTTCGCGGGGAAAAGAAGAAATTTTTTTGGAAGAATTCTTAAAAGCTGCCGAATCCTGCGGATTTAATAAAAAGCAGGCCGAATTATTGGTGATCAGCACTTATCAGGGGACGGTAGAGTTTTTGCGGCAATCCGGCATCTCGGCTGCCGAATTGAGGATGCAGGTTACTTCTAAGGCAGGGACAACTGAAGCGGCATTAAATGTGCTTTCTAGCGGCGGAAGCCTGCTGAAAGCAGTAAAGGCCGCCGCACTGCGCGCAGAAGAATTATCAAAGCGGGAGTGAAAATGCGAATCGGGATTATTGGCGGAAGCGGGTTATATAAAATTGAAGGCCTGAAAAAGATTAAAGAGCTGACCGTGGCAACGCCGTTTGGCAAGCCGTCAGATAAATTAATCTTAAGCGAATTAGACGGCCGGGAAGTGGTATTTCTGCCGCGCCACGGAGTGGGCCACTGTATTTCGCCCAGTGAATTAAATTACCGGGCAAATATTTTTGCCATGAAAAAATTGGGCGTGGATTCAATTATTTCAGTCAGCGCCTGTGGCAGCTTGCGCGAAGATTTTAAGCCGCTGGATTTTGTGATTCCTGACCAGTTTGTTGACCGCACTAATCAGGCGCGGGCAATGACATTTTTTGAAAAAGGCATTGTCGCGCATATCAGTTTTGCCGATCCGGTCTGCCCGCATTTATCGCAGGCGGTTTATCAGGCGGTAAAAGACCTTAATTTAAACGCGCATTTAGGCGGCACTTACCTGAATATGGAAGGCCCGGCGTTTTCCACCCGCGCGGAATCAGAACTCTACCGTAAATGGGGTATGGATATTATCGGCATGACTAATATGGCGGAGGCAAAGCTGGCGCGCGAGGCAGAAATTTGTTATGTTACCTTGGCGGCCGTGACGGATTATGATTGCTGGTATCAAAGCGAAGAGTCCGTTACCGTGGATATGATTATTCAGAATTTGTTGAAGAACGTGGATAATTCCAAAAAAATCGTCAAAAAGTTAATTAAGGATTTTCCGCAAAGCAAAAAATGCAGCTGCCAAAATGCCTTGGCCAACGCGATTATTACAGACAGGAAATTGATTCCGGCAAAGGTAAAGAAGGATTTAAAATTAATTATCGGTAAATATGTCCAATAATACTGAATATAAAAATACCTTAAATCTTCCCAAAACCGATTTTCCCATGAAGGCGGATCTGCCGAAAAGGGAGCCGCTATTTTTGGAAAATTGGCAGAAGATGGATTTGCATGGCTTGATCGCGCAGAAATCTCAAGATAAGGATAAATATATTTTGCACGACGGCCCGCCCTATGCCAATGGCGATATCCACATCGGCCACGCTTTAAATAAGACCTTAAAAGATATTATCATCAAGTATAAAACTATGCGGGGGTTTAGTTCGACTTATGTGCCGGGCTGGGATTGCCATGGCCTGCCGGTAGAGCATCAGCTTTTTAAAGAACTGGGGATAAATAAATACCAGATCGAACAGGTGGAATTCAGAAAAAAAGCGTATGATTACGCGATGAAATTTGTCGCCAAACAGAAAGAGCAATTTAAGCGTTTAGGTGTTTTTGGCGATTGGGATAACCCTTATTTAACGCTTGCTCCGGATTACGAAGAGGGTATTTTGAATTCTTTGGCTGAATTAGTCGAAAAGGGCTATGTCTACCGCGGACTTAAGCCGGTAAACTGGTGTTTTCGCTGTGAGACCGCTTTGGCCGAAGCAGAGGTAGAATACGAGGATCATACTTCTCCGTCAATTTTTGTTAAATTTAAATTAGACAGCGAACAAGATACTTATTTGTTGATCTGGACCACTACGCCCTGGACTTTGATCGCTAATGTCGCGGTAGCCGCGCATCCGCGGTTTGCTTACTGCTATATTAAGACCGGCCAGGGGAATTTAATAGTTGCCAAAGATCTTTTGGAAAATGTTTTAGCCAAGGCAAAAATAGAAAAGTACGATTTAATTAAGGAAGTAAGCGGTAAAGAATTAGAGGGGCTGGTTTATACGCATCCTTTCGGGCTGCGTAAAGGCAAGGTTGTTTTGGCGGATTATGTATCCAACGAAGAAGGCAGCGGTTTGGTGCATACTGCGCCCGGCCACGGCAGCGATGATTATTTAACCGGATTGAAATATAAATTGGAGATCGTTATGCCGGTTGATTCCCGTGGAAAATTTGACCAGACTGCCGGTGAATTTGCGGGTGAGAATATTAATGACGCCGGAAAATCTATTTTAGAAAAGCTGCAGAGCTTGGGATTATTGTTATGGCAGGGGCAGATTCAGCATTCTTATCCGCATTGTTGGCGCTGTAAGCACCCGGTGATCTTTCGCGCCACCAAGCAATGGTTTTTAAAAATTGATCATAATGACTTGAGGAATAAATTGTTAGCCGCGATCAAAAATGACGTGCGTTGGATCCCCGCCGCCGGCGAAGAGCGTATTTCGGCTATGGTCGGCCTGCGCCCGGATTGGTGTTTATCCCGGCAAAGATATTGGGGGGTGCCGATACCGTCTTTAGTCTGTGATAAATGTAAAGAAGAGGTATTGGATCCGCAGATAACCAGAAAATTCGCCCAGTTAGCCGCGGTTGAAGGTTCGGATGCCTGGTTTACGCGCCCGGTTGCTGATTTTACAAAAAATAATTTAAAATGCCCGCATTGTGCCGGTACTGATTTTTCCAAAGGCAGCGATATCCTTGACGTCT
>JAKAMF010000099.1 GCA_021813045.1 bacterium
AAATTGCGCTGCTGAGTGCCGGACAAATCCTGGCTAAAAATTACCAGCTCAATATCCTCGCTAGCGCAGATCAAAGCAATCTCTTCTGCTTTGCCCCGGCCGATAAAAAAATTCGGCGTGGGTTTTTCACGCAGGCAGGTAATATTATCTACTGCCTGAGCGCCGGCAGTAGCTGCCAATTCTTCGATTTCCTGGGCAATATCCTCGATCGGCCAGCGGTCTTTTTCCGATTCTAACTTGACTGTTACTAAGAGAGCTTTTTCCACAACCTCTCTCCTATCTTTTTAGGCGTATCGTTTTCTTTAATATTAATCCAGCGGATCCGTTTATCCTTGCGAAACCAGGTTAATTGCCGTTTGGAATAAAGGCAGGTATTGCGGATTATTTGCGCCTTGGCCTCGGCTAAGCCGCATCTTCCGTCAAAATAGCCCTTTAATTCTTTTAAGCCGATAGCCGCGGAACTGGTTTTACTTAATTTTAATTTCAACAGTTTAGCCGCTTCTTTTAAAAGGCCCTGCTTAAACATCTTTTCCGTTCTCTGGCCGATCCTTTGATAAAGTTTTGCCCGGGCTAAATTTAAACAGAATATCCTTACATCGTATTCATCCGCCAGCCCTTTTCTTTGCTGCTGCAAAATTGATATCGGTTTTCCGGTCAGCTTAAACACTTCCAGAGCGCGCACAATACGCCGGGTATCGTGAGGATGGATTTTAGCGCTGGCTGCCGGATCAACTCTCTTTAATTTATCGTGCAGAAAATCACTGCCGTATTTCTGCGCTTGTTGATAAAGTTTTTTGCGCAAGGCCTGATTTTGGGCCTTAATTTCGAATATTCCGTCCACTAAAATAGACATATAAAGCCCAGTGCCGCCGGTAAAAACCGGGGTCTTCTTTTTTTTCAAAATCAGCTTGATTTTTTTTAAGGCATCCTGCCGGTATTGCGAGACGTTATATTCTTTTTGCGGCGAAATAACCGAAAGCAGGTGATGCGGGGCTTTTTTAAGCAGGACGGCTGGCGGTTGATTAGAGATTATCGGCATTCCCCGGTAAACCTGCATGGAATCGCAGGAAATAATTTCGCCTTTAATTTTGCGCGCCAGACAAAACGCAGCCTCGCTCTTACCGGTTGCGGTAGGGCCGACAATAAAAATAACTTTTTCTTTGGGCATATGATCAGGGGCAGATTTTTGTGGGGTATCCCTCTTTACTCAAACGCGCTTCCAATGCCTGGGCCTCTTCCAGAGCGGCAAACCTGCCGGCCTTGACGCGATAAATATCCTTATCGCCCTGACTGGAATGTTCGCTGTAAGAAACATAACCCTTGGCTGATAATTCCCGCGCTAACTTCTCGGCATTTTCCTGACTGGCAAAAGCGCCGACCTGCACAGAATATTCAATACCGGCTGACTTCTGCACAACTTCCACAGGCGGTAAAACCGGGGCTTCTTTTTGTTTATCCGCGCAAAGCTTTAACCGGCTATTCAAAAAATTCTTTATTTTTTCATCACGCGTTGTTTCTAACAACCGGCTGTAACACTGCTTGGCCATAGGATAGTCCCGCCTTAAAAAATAGGTATCGGCTAAACCAAGCCGGGCTTCTTCTAAATAACTGCTTTTAGGAAATTCCTGAATAATAATCTCAAAGATATCCCAGGCGCGCAAATAATTTCCGTCTTTAAGATAACTTAAGGCTAGAAAATAATACAACTCGTCAGAATTAGACTGGCTATGGTTTGCGGCAATTAATTTTTCCCCCTCGCGGATTGCCGCTTTGTAATCTCCGGAGATATAGGACGCCTTAAGATTGTCTAAATCTAAAGCGTAAACATTAACAAAAGAAATAAACAAGATTAAAAATATTAGCCTAAGCTTTATTTTTGGCATATTTTTTAGAGATTTTTTTCTGTAAATCCAGTATCAACTGGTGCCGGCGCTCTTTTTCCGCCCTCGGAACATCATCTTCATATTTTAATGCCGCGGTATTCGGCCGCGGAGAATACTTAAAGATAAAGCCAAACTCAAACTTAACTTTTTTAACCAAATCATAAGTATCCTGAAAATCCTTTTGGGTTTCTCCGGGAAAACCAACAATGATATCCGTGGTTAATTCGCCGCCCTTTACAATTTTACGGTAATTACGCGCCAAATCCAAATAGTATTTTGCCGTGTAGCCGCGGTTCATTAATTTAAGGATGCGGTCTGAGCCGGATTGCACCGGCAGATGCAGGTATTTTTTTAATTTATCCAAGCCGGCCATAGCTTGAAATAGCTCTATAGTTGTGTCCTTGGGATGCGAAGTAATAAAACTAAATTCTTTTAAGCCATCCACGAGGTTGACCAGATTAAGCAGGCTGACAAAATTAAATCCTTCGTAATCGTAGGCATTAACATTCTGCCCTAACAATGTAACCTTAGTAATCCCCTTTTTTACGCCGTCTTTAATCTCCCTAAGGATATCTTCCGGCTTTCTGTGCCGCAAGGGGCCGCGCGTATAGGGCACAACACAGTAAGAGCAAAAATTCACGCACCCTTCGGAAATCACCACATAAGCGTGGCTTTTATCCAAATGAAAACCGGTATGGTAAATCTCTTCCGGCCGCAGGCTGCCTTCGGTTTCCCAGATTTTTTTAACCTTAAGCGCGGACTTCTGCGCCAATAATGATTTTAATATGGCCGGGATTTTATCAATGTCTGCCGGGCCGACGGCAAAGTCAACTGCCGGAGCGCGGCTAAAAACGCCGGCTTTATAATTTTGCGCCATGCAGCCGATCAGGCCGATGATCGGCTTGCTTTTAGCTTTAGCAAACCTCCCGATCTCACTCCAAACCTTATCCTCGGCGTGCTGCCGCACGGAACAGGTATTAAAAATCACGATCTCCGCCTTTTCCGAATTGTCCGTAAGATTATACCCGGATTTCTCCAAGAGCCCGGCCACAACCTCAGAATCACGCAGATTCATCTGGCAGCCGAAGGTTCGTATAAAGACTTTTTTAGACATAGAAACCCCTAAAATGTCACAACCTTATCGCTTTCTTTGATGATCTCGTACATATCCTTCATTGTGTTGATCGGGCACATTTCTGTTCCTTCCTGATTGCGAGATTTAATACATGTCCCGCAAGCAAGAACTTTACCGCCGGATGACAGCAGTTTCTCTGCCTGTTCAATGGTATTAAATTTATCGGTACTGATCGCTTGATACTCGACACCCTTGCCAGTCAAAAATACCTTAACCTCGTCCTTTT
>JAKAMF010000026.1 GCA_021813045.1 bacterium
TATGGCAAAAATTCTCAAATAGCAAGATGGAAACGCACGGCGAAGTTTTCCAGCCGTAAGTATAACCGCTGCCGGCTTTGCGGCCGTTCCGGCGGATATTTGCGCAGGTTTCAATTGTGCCGTATTTGTTTCCGAGAGCTGGCCTGGCAGGGATTGATTCCAGGCATTAAAAAAGCAAGCTGGTAGTTTTAAAAGAAAGGTTAAGATGTCAAGGACAGATCTGATTGCTGACGCGTTTACGATTATCCGCAACGCCATTATGGCGAAAAAAGAAAACGCGGATGTGCCCGCCTCTAAGGTTATTGTGGCGATCATGGGGCTTTTGAAAAAAGAAGGCTACATCGATAATTATAAGGAAATTGAAGATAAGAAACAGGGTGTGATCAGGGTTTATTTAAAATACTCCGGCGGCAAGTCGGTGATCAAGAATATCCGCCGCGTTTCCCGCCCGGGTTTGCGCGTTTATGTCAAGCGCGATAAAGTAAAACAGGTCTTAAGAGGCAAGGGCCTGGCGATTATCTCTACCTCCAAAGGTATCATGACGGATGCCACAGCCAGAGAGCTGGGCTTGGGCGGAGAGACCATCGCAAATATTTATTAAGGAATATCCCGCCTGCGGCGGGATTTCGCTAAACAAAATTAAGGGTGCTCAATGTCACGTATAGGAAAAAAAGCAGTAGCGTTACCTAAAGAAGTAACCGTGGAGATTAAAGACAGGCGGGTTTTTGTTCAGGGCCCGAAAGGGAAATTGGACCGCCCGTTTTCCGACCGCCTGAGTATCGAGATTAAAGACGGCCAGCTATTTGTTAAAAAAACCATGGATACTAAATTGGACCGCATGGCCATGGGGCTTTACCGCGCTTTGGTTTTGAATATGGTTAAAGGCGTTAGCGAAGGCTATGTTAAGGAATTGGAAATTATCGGAGTTGGTTTTAAAGCGCAGGTCGCCGGCAATAAATTGACCATGGCTTTAGGGTTTTCCCATCCGGTAATTATTAATATTCCTGACGGGATTAAAATTGAAGCGCCCAAGCCGACCCAGTTAATTATCCGCGGGATCGATAAAGAAAAAGTCGGCCAGCTTGCCGCGGAGATCCGCGCGATCTATCCGCCTGAGCCGTATAAAGGCAAAGGCATCCGTTATGTCGGCGAGCATGTGAAGAAGAAAGTGGGAAAGGCACAGGCAACCTCAAAATAAAATGGAAAGAAAAGAAAAACTAAGATTAAAAAGACATAAGACCCTGCGTTTAAGATTAAGCGGCACCCCGGAAACCCCGCGTTTGGTGATCCATCGCAGCTTGAAGAATATTTCCGCGCAGGTAATCGATGACGTAAATAGCAAGACCTTATTTTCTATGTCCACTCATGATAAAGAATTAAAAACTAAAATAAAAGGCGGCGGAAATATTAAGGCGGCCGGTATCTTTGGCGAAGAATTCGCCAAAAGGGCAAAGGCCAAGGGAGTGAGCAAGATTGTCTTTGACCGCGCCGGTTATCTTTATCACGGCAGGGTCAAGGAATTTGCCGAGAACCTCAGAAAGGGCGGGTTAGTTTTTTAAATGCGCGAATTAAATATCGAACAGAAAGAAATAGTCGAAAGAGTAATTACGATTAACCGCGTAACCAAAGTTACCAAGGGCGGCAAGAAACTGAATTTTTCCGCGCTGGTCGTAGTCGGCAACACCAAGGGCCGCGTGGGTTTTGCTTTAGATAAGGCCAATGAAGTGGCGGATGCTATCCGTAAGTCGCTTACTCGCGCCAAGAAAAATCTTTTTACGGTTCCCATGGAAGGGACAACTATTCCGCATGAAGTAATCGGCGAATTCGGCGCGGCCAAAGTATTATTGAAGCCGGCTTCCGAAGGTACCGGCGTTATCGCTGCCGGCCCGGTTAGGGCGATCTGCGAAGCTGCCGGGATTAAGAATATCCTGACTAAATGTTTAAAGAGCAATAATCCGATTAACGTTATTAAGGCCACTATGGAAGGCTTGAAGAGTTTAAAGATGTCGCCGACCGCTGTTGGCGAAACGAAAGAATAAAATGGAAAGAAAAGTCAAGGCGCAAAAGCATAAAGATACAAAGGCACACGCGCATACGCATACACATGCCCATGCCAAGGCTGCTGAGCCTAAGAAAAAATTAGTCGTGCCGAAAAGAAAGATTAAAAAAACCGCAGCCGCCAAACCGGCAGTCGAAGTGATGGGTTTGCATAATCTGCATATACCCAGCGGCGCGCATCAAAGAAAAAGAATTTTAGGAAGAGGCCCCAGTTCCGGCCACGGTAAGACATCTACCCGCGGAAGCAAAGGGCAGACCTCCCGTGCCGGGCGCGATATGTATTTAGGTTTTGAAGGCGGCCAGACTCCGCTGATCCGCCGGATCCCCAAGCGCGGTTTTGTCAGCACATTTAGAAAAGAATATCAGATCGTTAATTTAGGGGATTTAAAAAGAGCTAAAGCAGGCGAAATTAATCCTGAGGCCTTGGAAAAAATAGGCCTAATTAAAGATAAAAATAAATTAGTCAAGATTTTAGGCGAGGGCGAACTTAAAGAAGCCTTGAAGGTTAAGGCCCACGCCTTTTCCCGTTCGGCGCAGGAAAAAATTAAAACCGCCGGCGGAACTTTTGAGGTTATCGAGGTAATATTGAATGTTTAGCGCCTTAGCTAATGCATTTAAAATTCCCGATTTAAAAAAGCGTTTAATTATCACTCTGGGGTTGATCACGGTTTACCGCATCGGTTGTTTCGTGCCTACCCCCGGGATTGACGGCGCGGCTCTGGCGGAGTTTTTTACCCGTATCGCCAAGACCCAAGGCGGCGCGCTCTTTGGCATAATTAATATGTTTTCCGGCGGCGCTATGGAGCGTTTGACTATTTTTGCGCTGGGGATCATGCCTTATATTTCTTCTTCGATTATCCTGCAGCTGTTGACCGCGGTTATCCCGGCTCTGGAAAAGATCGCCAAAGAAGGCAAGGCCGGCCACGAAAAGATCAATCAATATACGCGCTATGGCACAGTAGTCCTGGCGCTGGTTCAGTCGTTCTTTATCGCTTTATGGCTGGAAAATCCGGCGAGATTTGAAGGCTTGCGGATCGTGATGTCGCCCGGATGGGGCTTTCGTATTTTGACCGTGCTTACCTTGACCACCGGCACAATTTTTATCATGTGGCTGGGCGAACAGATCCAGGAAAGAGGTATTGGCAACGGAATTTCTTTAGTGATTACCGCGGGTATTATTTCGCGCATCCCGGCGGCGCTGCATCAATTATTCGTCTTAATTTCTCCTTTTGCCGCTGCGCGCCGGCAGATTCAGCCATTTACCTTGTTGATCATGGCGGTTTTGCTGGTGGGGGTGGTTTTTGCGGTAATCATGATCACGCAAGGCCAGCGTAAGATCCCTGTGCAATACGCACGCCGGGTAGTAGGAAGAAAAATTTACGGCGGGCAGAGCACTTATATTCCGTTAAAAGTCGATACCTCGGGCGTAATTGCGATTATCTTCGCCCAATCGATTATTTTGTTTCCGGCGACTTTGGCTTCATTTATTCCTAATCCGGGATTTCAGCGCCTGGCGCAGGGCTTGATCCGCGGCCACGCGCTTTATACTGTAGTTTACGCTCTTTTGATAATTTTCTTCTGCTATTTTTATACGGCGATTGTTTTTAATCCGCTGGATCTGTCCGAGAATATGAAGAAATACGGCGGTTTTATTCCCGGGATCCGGCCGGGCACATCGACCGCGGAATTTCTGGATTTTGTAATGACCAGGATTACTTTGGCCGGGGCAATGTTTATCGCGGTGATCGCGATCTTGCCGGATTTTATCATGGCCTGGCTGAAAGTGCCGTATTTAGTGGCATCGTTTTTCGGCGGCACCGGTATCCTGATTACCGTCGGGGTTATGCTGGATACGGTTAAACAGATCGAGTCGCATCTTTTGATGCACCATTATGAAGGATTCTTGACGGCGGGTAAAATTAAAGGTAGAAGATAATGAGAATTATATTGATGGGTCCACCGGGAGCGGGTAAGGGTACGCAAGCTAAAACGCTGGCCGTGAAATTGGGCTTAGCGCATATTTCCACCGGCGATATCCTGCGCCAGAATGTGGCTAAGGCCACGCAATTAGGCGCCCAGGCCAAAGAGTATATGAACAAGGGCCTTTTAGTTCCCGATGAGCTGGTAACCAAGATGGTCAAAGACAGGCTGTCTCAGCCTGATGCGGCTAAAGGTTTTATCCTGGACGGGTATCCGCGTAATTTGAAACAGGCCGAGTCTTTAGAGGCAATCCTCAAAGAATTGGCGATGGGTATAGATTTTGTGATCGACCTGGATGTGGATGAAAAAACCGTGATCGAGCGGCTTTCCGGGCGGTTGGCCTGTAAGGGCTGTAATGCCAATTACCACATTAAGAATATGCCTCCTAAAAAGCCGATGATCTGCGATAATTGCGGCGGGGCATTGTATCAAAGACAGGACGACAAAGAAGAGACGATTAAAAAAAGGCTGGAAGTTTATCGCGCCGAATCAAGCCCTTTGATCGAGCATTTCCGCAAGGAAAATAAATTGCAGCAGGTTTTTGCCGGAGGCGATCCGGAAATCGTTTTAAATAAAATTATTGAGTTGGTCAGCCATGATTGCCATAAAGTCTGAAAAAGACTTAGAGATGCTGCGTATCTCCGGGGCAATATTGGCGAAAATTTTACGTTCTTTGCAAACAAACAGCCGCGAAGGTGTCAGCACCAGTCAGCTTGATCAGTTGGCCGGAGAGTTGATCAAAAAAGAAAATGCCTTAGCGGCGTTTAACGGCTATAAAGGGTTTCCCGCGAACATCTGTACTTCGATTAACGAAGAGATCGTGCATGGAATACCCTCCCAGCGCAAGTTAGTAGAAGGCGATATTATCAGCATCGATCTGGGCATTAATTATCAGGGTTATTTTACCGACGCGGCAGTAACCGTGCCGATCGGAAAAATCGATGCCAAGAAAAAAAAGCTGATTGAAGTTGCTAAGGCCGCGCTTACCTGCGGCATAAAAGAGGCCCGGGAGAATAATCATTTATCGGATATCTCCCATGCCATCCAAAGCCACGCGGAGAAGAACGGTTTTTCGGTTGTCCGGCAGTTTGTCGGACACGGCATTGGCAAGAATTTACACGAGGAGCCGGAGATACCGAATTTCGGCCGTCCGCATCAGGGGCCGGTGTTAAAGCCGGGCATGGTGCTGGCAATTGAGCCGATGGTTAATCTGGGCACTTGGGAAAGCGAAATTTCTGACAACGGCTGGACAGCGTATACTTGCGACGGATTAGCCAGCGCGCATTTTGAACATACGATAGCGATTACCAAAGAAGGAGCAGAAGTCCTTACGGATTTCACTAAATAGGACGAATGTTGGATGCCTAAAGAAGACCTGATCGAAACAGAAGGAAAGATTTTAGAGGCCCTGCCCAACGCGATGTTCCGGGTAGAGTTGGAAAACGGCCATGTGGTTTTAGCGCATGTTTCCGGTAAAATGCGCATGAATTTTATCAGAATCCTGCCGGGAGACAAAGTAAAGTTAGAGCTTTCCCCTTATGATCTTAGCCGGGGGAGGATAACCTTTAGGGTGAAATAAAATGAATCCCGTTGCAAACTATACTGCACGGGAAAGAAAAGTGAGGCTTGCAACGGGATGAAAGTAAAATCGTCAGTAAAAAAAGTTTGCGATAAGTGCAAGATTATTAAACGAAGAAGGGTTATCCGCGTGGTTTGCGCTAATCCTAAACATAAACAGAGACAAGGATAATTTTAGCTGTCGGATTTTTTAGTCGTTAGATTAGGAGAAAAAAGATGCCGAGAATCATGGGTGTAGATATACCTAAGGAAAAAAGAATGGAGATCGCGCTTACTTATTTATTCGGAGTAGGCAGGTTTTTATCCAATCAAATTTTAAAAGAAGCCAATATCGACCCGAATAAGCGCGCCAAAGAGTTGACCGACTTAGAGATTTCTCACATTACCAATATTCTGCAGAAGTCGAGTTATAAATTTGAAGGCGATCTGCGCCGCGATATATCCCAGAATATCAAGCGTTTGATGGATATCGGCGCCTGGCGCGGAATGCGCCACAAAAAAGGCCTGCCGGTAAGGGGCCAGCGCACGCGGACAAATTCACGCACCAGAAAAGGCCCGCGCAAAGGCGGCATGGCTGTTGTTAAAAAAGCAGAGCCGGCAAAAGCGGCACCTAAGAAATAAGGAGAATAAATGGCAACTAAAGATAAAGCGAAAAAAAAGAAAATAGCCAAAGGGATTACTTCAGGGATCGCGCATATTCTAGCTACTTTCAATAATACAATCATTAATATTACCGACAAACAGGGCAATACCCTGGCTTGGTCAGCTCCCGGTTGCGTTGGTTACGGCGGTTCAAAAAAATCCACGCCGTTTGCCGCGCAGATCGCCGCTACAGACTGTGCCAGAAAGGCCAAAGAGGTCGGGATTAAAGAAGTCGATGTTTATGTTAAAGGCCCGGGTTTTGGCAGGGAATCGGCAATCAGGGCCCTTCAGGCAGCTGGTTTGATCATCACTACTATCCGTGATATCACTCCTATTCCGCATAACGGTTGCCGGCCGAAGAAGAAAAGGAGAGTTTAATCGATGGCAAGGTACACAGAGGCAAATTGCCGGCGTTGCCGCCGCGATGGAGAAAAATTATTTTTAAAAGGGACGCGCTGCAATACCCCTAAGTGCGCCATGGCCAGGCGTTCTTTCGCTCCCGGCCAGCACGGCGCAGACAGGAAGGTTAAACTTTCCAACTACGGGCTGCAGCTGCGCGAGAAACAAAAAACCAAATGGATCTACGGGGTAATGGAAAAGCAATTCCGCCTTTATTTTCAGATGGCCACCCGGATCAAAGGCGTTACCGGACGGATCCTTTTACAATTTTTAGAAAGGCGTTTAGATAACGTGATTTTCCGTTTGGGCCTGGCGATTTCCCGTCCGCAGGCACGCCAGATTGTGCGCCATAATTTTGTTTATGTTAACGGCCACCGCGTAAATATTCCTTCATTCTTAGTGGATAAGGGTGACCTGATTGAAATAAAGCCCAAGGAAAAATCCGCGAAAAAAATAAAAGATAATTTAGAGATTTCTAAGGAGCGGGCAGTTCCTTCCTGGCTTGAGTTTAAGGCCGCAGAAATGAAAGCAACCGTGGCAAGGCTTCCGGAAAAAGAAGATACCGACGGAACAATTCAGGAACAGTTGATCGTCGAGTTGTATTCTAAATAATTTAAGCACCCGGCCATATCGGATTGGCCGGTGTTCGTTTTCTACGAAAAGGAGTAAAATAAAATGGGTATAAAGTGGAGAGATTTTCAGCTACCAAAACGGCTTGAGTGCGATGAGGCGAGCTTAACTGAGACTTACGGTAAATTTTCCGCCGCTCCTTTTGAAAGAGGCTACGGGGTTACTTTAGGGAATTCTTTGCGCCGGGTCTTGCTTTCTTCGATCGAAGGCAGCGCGGTAACTTCCGTTAAGATCACCGGGGTGGACCATGAATTTTCTACTATTCCTGGTGTATTGGAAGATGTTACCGAGGTAATTCTGAATATCAAGAGCCTGGTAATTAATTCCCATTCTAAAATACCGAAGACCATTTATTTAAAGAAGCACACCAAAGGCGCGATTACTGCCGCGGATATCGAGGCGGATGAGACGATCGAGATTATCAATCCCGATTTGCATATCGCCACCTTGACCAAAGATGTTAAGTTTGAGATGGAAATGGAAGTGGCCAAGGGCAGGGGATATGTCAGCGCCGAACAGAATAAAAAAGAAGACCAGACCGTGGGCGTGATCGCGATTGATTCTATCTTTTCGCCGGTAAGAAAGGTAAGCTATTTTGTAGAGAATACCCGCGTGGGACAACGCACCGACTACGATAAGCTGATTTTGGAGATTTTTACCAACGGCTCGATTTCTCCTAAAGACGCGCTTCTTTATGCTTCTAATATTTTGCAGCGCCATTTAGACGTATTCGTGAATTTCGGCCAGTTGCCGGAAGAAGCGGAAGAAGAGGAATCAGAGATGTCCCGCGAAGAAGTCGCGCTTTATGAAAAATTAAGGCTGCCGATTTCCGAACTGGAATTATCTGTGCGCAGCTCTAATTGTTTGCGCGAGGCGAATATTAAGTTGATTGGCGATTTGGTCAAGCGCTCGGAAGAGGAAATGCTTGATTTTAAGAATTTCGGCAAGAAGTCATTAACCGAGATCAAAGAACTTTTAGCAGGCATGGGTTTGGCTTTAGGCATGCAGGTTGATCCGAAAAAATTAAAGAAGGGTTAAAAGATGAGGCACGCGAAAAAACGGCACCAATTTAACCGTTATACCAGTTGGCACGACGCCACTCTAAAAAGCTTAGTCAGGAGTATTTTGATCTATCAGAGTATTAAGACCACTAAGTCTAAAGCCTTGGCAGTCAGGCCGCTGCTGGAGAAAATGGTTAATCTGTCAAAAGAAAATACCTTGGCCGCCAAGCGCAGGGCTTTTGATATTCTGCAGGACCATAAGTTAGTCAGCCTGCTTTTTAATGAGATCGGCCCGAGATTCGCCAAAAGGACCGGCGGGTATTTAAGAATTTTAGGCTGGGGCGAGCGCCGGGGAGACAGCGCGGAAATGGTGGTCTTGGAATTAACCGAGATCAAAAAACCGGAAATTAAAAAGCCGAAAAAAGAGCACAAAGAACACAAAAAAGAAAGCGAAAAGTCCGGCGCTGTAGAAGCGGAAACTCAAGAAACAAAGCCGCGCACGGAAACAGCGGTTAAAGAAGAAAAACATCCGGAACACAAGAGACCGCAGAAAAAGTTTTTAGGCGGGATCAAGAATATTTTTAAGAAAGAAAGAGATTCTCTCTAGATTCTCTCTCCTATGAAAATAGATACCAGGGCAAGCGAGCGTTTAAAGAAGATCAAACCTTCTTCAACTTTGGCAATTACCTCTAAGGCCAAAAAGCTTAAAAGCGAAGGTTATGATGTGGTAAGCTTTGGCGCTGGTGAACCCGATTGCGATACGCCTGATTTTGTCAAACAAGCCGCGATTGAAGCGATCAATCGCGGCTTTACCAAATATACCCCCACTACCGGCATCCCGGAATTAAAAAAAGCGGTTTGCGAAAAATTCCAACGGGATAACTCTCTTAAGTATTCACCCAGTCAGATCGTTGTTTCTTGCGGGGCCAAACACAGTATCTTTAATGCCTTGCTGGCCCTGGTGCAACATGGCGATGAGGTTTTGATTCCTTCTCCTTTTTGGGTAAGTTATCCGGAGATGGTGCATCTTTGCCAGGCCAAGCCGGTATTTGTGAAAACCCTGCCGGAAAATAATTTCAAAATTACGGTTCAAGACCTGGAAAAGCATATTTCCACAAAAACCAAGGTACTGATTTTAAATACTCCGTCCAATCCCACCGGCTGCGTTTATGATCATGATGAATTAAAAGAGATCGCCGCGATCTGTGTAGCCAAAAAAGTATTTGTGATCAGCGACGAGATTTATGAAAAAATAATCTTTGACAACCACAAACATGTTTCTATCGCCAGCTTTAATGATGATATCTATAATTTGACGATTACAGTTAACGGATTATCAAAAAGCTACGCCATGACCGGCTGGCGCATCGGTTATTTAGGCGCTCCGCAGGATATAGCGGACGCGATCTCTAATATACAAGATCATTCTACCTCTAATCCTAATTCTATCGCCCAGAAGGCGGCAGTCGCGGCGTTAGGCGCCCCGGATGACTTTGTCAAAAAAATGAACGCCGAGTTTGAAAAACGAAGGAACTTTTGTTTAAGCCGGATGGACAAAATAGCTAAATTCGGCTATGTCCGGCCGGAAGGCGCGTTTTATATTTTTTGCGATATTTCTAAAACTAAACTTGATTCAGTAACTTTCAGCCAGCGGCTTTTAGATGAGGCGTTGGTGGCGGTGATCCCCGGTTCCAGTTTCGGCAGGGATGATTTTATCCGCATCAGTTTCGCCACCAGCATGGAACAATTAGAAAAAGGTTTGCAGAGAATCGACGAATGGATACAAAAACTATAATGGGCAAAACCATCGCGGAAAAGATTTTAAGCGCTCACGCCGGCAGAGATTTAAAAGCCGGCGATTTTGCTGTTTGTAAAATAGATTTTACCTTTGGTCAGGACGGCACATCTGCGATTATTGTCGACCGGGCCAGGGAAATGGGGCTGAAAGATTTTAAAACTAAGTTTTGCATGGTGATTGACCATAGCGCGCCTTCGCCCAGCGAAGGAGTTTCGCGCGTGCATAAAAAAATGCGCGATTTTGCCAGAGAGCACGCGGTGGATATGTTTGATATCGGCTGCGGAGTTTGCCATCAGGTAATCCCGGAATCGGGGCAGATTTTGCCGGGTGATTTAGTGCTGGGTGCGGATTCGCATACCTGCACTTACGGCGCCTTAGGGGTTTTTTCTACCGGGGTCGGCTCAACCGATCTATCGATCGCTCTGGCCAGCGGAAAAAATTGGTTTAAAGTTCCGCCGACTTATAGGATAATAGTTAAAGGCAAAGTGCCGAAAGGCATTTTCCCCAAAGATATTATCTTGCATATCATTACTGATATTAAAGCCGACGGCGCAACTTATAAGGCCGTGGAATTTTCCGGCCCGGTAATTGATGCTATGGATATTGACGGGAGAATGACCATTTCCAATATGGCAGTGGAAATGGGGGCTAAGGCCGGGTTTATGCCGGTGGATCAGAAGACCCGTGATTGGTTCAAGCAGAATTCCGGCCAGGCGAAAATTAAAATGATCAGCCCCGATCCGGATGCGCGCTACGAAAAGGTTTTGGAATACGATATTTCTAAATTAAATCCGCAGGTTTCCCGTCCGCATTCCGTGGATAGCGCGGTAGACGCGGCGAGCCTTAAAAACGTAGTTATACAGGAAGCATTTTTAGGCACTTGCACTAATGGCCGTTTAGCGGATTTAAAAGTAGCGGCCAGGATCCTTAAGGGCAGAAAAATTAATCCTCAGGTTAGGTTTATTGTTGCGCCGAGTTCGCGCAAGATTTATTTAGAAGCAGTTAAAGCAGGCATAATCGATATTTTAGTCAAGGCAGGCGCGGTAGTGGTTGCGCCCGGCTGCGGTCCGTGTGTGGGCACGCATAACGGAGTTCCGGCGGACGGAGAAAACGTAATTTCTACGGCCAATCGTAATTTTAAAGGCAGAATGGGCAATCCCAAGGCATTTATTTATCTTGGTTCTCCGGCAACTGTGGCGGCCAGCGCGATCGAAGGCAGGATAACCGATCCAAGGAAATACTTGTAGCAAATCCGAATTTCGAAATCCGAAATATGAAACAAATTCGAAATTCAAATTTTCAAAACAAAGTTTAAAATTTTGAAAATTAGGGTTTGTTTCGATATTCGATATTCGTATTTCGAATTTAAACAAGTAAATGGAGGTATGTTATGGAATTAAGAGAGTTGTTGCTATTATGTATTCAGGAAAAAGCTTCTGACCTTCATTTAACCGAGAATGAGCCGCCGATCCTGCGCATTGACGGAAAATTAAACCGCACCAAATTAGAGGTTCTCAATAAAACCGAGCTTAAAAAAATTATCTATAGCGTTTTAAACAGCTCTCAAAAAGAGATGTTCGAGCGCGATCTGGAGCTGGATTTTTCTTTAGCGCTTCCGGATATGGATCGTTTTCGCGTTAATATCCACATGCAAAAGGGAACGGTGGAAGGGGCTTTCCGCCGCGTGCCTTTAAAAATACCTACTTTTGAAGAATTGCACTTGTCGCCGATCGTCGCGGATATGGCGCGCAAACCCAACGGTTTGGTTCTGGTTACCGGGCCGACCGGTATGGGCAAGACCACTACCCTGGCGGCAATGATCGAGTTGATTAATAACGAAAGAGAATGCTTGATGGTCTCGATTGAAGACCCGATCGAATTTATTCATGAAAATAAAAAAAGCGTGATTAAGCAAAGAGAAGTTTATTCAGATACGCATTCTTTTGCCGAGGCGCTCAAGCGCGCCTTGCGCCAGGACCCGAACGTAATCGTCGTCGGAGAAATGCGCGATTTGGAAACGATTTCTACCACCTTAACTGCCGCGGAAACCGGCCATTTGGTTTTAGCTACCTTGCATACCCCGGACGCGCCGCAGACGATTGAAAGAATTATCGATGTCTTTCCGCCTTATCAGCAGCAGCAGGTTAAACTGCAGCTGGCCGACTGTTTACAAGGAGTAATTTCTCAGCTGTTGCTGCCGCATGCCTCAGGCAGGGGAATGACTTTGGCTACCGAGGTGATGATCGCTACTTCAGCCGTCAAGAATCTCATCCGTGAACAGGAAATTGAGCAGATCCCAACGATCATGCAGACCGGAGCGCAATACGGGATGAAGACAATGGATAAATCATTAAAAGAACTTTATCTGGCAAAGCATATTACCTTGGATACGGCTATGGCCAAGGTGAAAAACGTCGAGGAATTTAAACAGCTATGACCTTACAGGGCAGCGCGATTACTTTAGGCGATAATATTAATACCGATTTTATCATTTCCGGCCGGTATAAATTCGCGATCACGGATATGAAAGAGTTGGCAAAACACATCATGGAGGATATTGATCCGGAGTTTCCTAAGAAGATTGTTCCGGGTAAGTCGATGATTGTGGCGGGAAATAATTTCGGCATGGGTTCTTCGCGCGAGCAGGCTCCTCTGGTAATTAAAGAGGCGGGGATCGTTGCGGTAATCGCCAAAAGCTTCGCCCGCATATTTTACCGCAATAGTTTTAACATCGGGCTGCTTTTGATCGAAGCAGACACTTCTAATATTGACGCACAGGATGAATTAGAGATAGATTTAGGCCGCGGGGAATTAAAAAATTTAACTAAAAAAACAATTGTAAAATTTCATCCTTTGCCGCCTTTTATGCAGGAGCTGTTAAAAGAGGGCGGGGTGGTGAATTATTATAAGAAATACGGAGAGTTAAAGGTATGACGCATAAAGTAACTTTAATACCCGGAGACGGAATCGGCCCGGAAGTGAGTTTGGCGGCTAAACGCTGCATAGAGGCAACCGGCGTAAAAATCGAGTGGGAAGAGGTTGTTGCGGGTGAAGCGGCCTTAAAAGATTATGGCGAGGTTTTGCCCAAGAAAGTAATCGATTCGGTTAAAAAAAATAAGGTTGCTTTAAAGGGGCCGATTATTACTCCGATTGGCAAAGGGTTCCGTTCGGTTAACGTGGCTATACGCCATGCCCTGGATTTATACGCCTGCCTGCGTCCGGCAAAATCATATCCGGGAGTAAAAAGCCAGTATAAAGATATTGATCTGGTAATTGTCAGAGAAAACAGCGAAGACCTCTACGCGGGGATCGAATTTGAAAATGGCCAGCCGCAAACGAAAGATCTGATTGCGCAAATCGAAAAGCTCTCTGCCAAATCAATCCGCCCTGACTCTGCGATTTCCATTAAGCCGATTTCTCAGTTTGCTTCTGAGCGGATCGCCCGTTTTGCCTTTGAGTACGCGCTAAAAGAAAACCGCAAAAAAGTTACCGCTGTGCACAAGGCTAACATTATGAAATTTACCGACGGGCTTTTTTTGGAGTCGTGCCGTAAGGTGGCTCAGGATTATGTCGGTAAAGTTGAATTTACTGACGCGATCGTAGACAACATGTGCATGCAATTGGTACAGAAGCCGAATGATTATGATATTTTGGTTCTGCCTAATTTATACGGCGATATTATTTCCGATCTTTGCGCCGGCTTGATCGGCGGCTTGGGCATTGCCAGCGGGGCTAATATCGGAAAAGATATGGCGGTATTTGAAGCGGTGCATGGTTCAGCGCCCAAATATGCCGGTAAAAATAAAGTTAATCCTACGGCGATGATTTTATCCGGAGTTTTAATGCTGCGTTATCTCAAGGAAGATAAGGCGGCGCAGGCTTTGGAAACCGCGGTCAAAGAGATTTTAGCAGAAGGTAAGTCCGTAACCTATGACCTGAAGCCGCGGCGCGATGACCCCTCAAGCGTCGGCACTCAAGAAATGGCCGACGCGATTATCAAGAAAATAAAAAAATGAAGATATCTGTGATCGGCGCGGGAAATGTCGGTGGTTTGGCGGCCATGCGTATTGCGCAAATGGGCTTGGGTGAAGTTTGCCTGATCGATATTGCCGCCGGCCTGGCGCAGGGCAAGGCCCTGGATATGGAAGACAGCCAGGGGTTAGTAAAAATAAATTATAATATAAAAGCCGGTTCCGATTATAGCCTGATTAAGGGCTCGGATATTGTGGTGGTAACCGCCGGTTTAGCGCGAAAACCGGGCATGACCCGCGAAGACCTTTTAAATAAAACGCCGCCATCC
>JAKAMF010000027.1 GCA_021813045.1 bacterium
AACATCGGCAACTTTTTATGGCGGATACCTTCCAGGGTATTATCATTTAAATTAATATGGGTGATCTCTATGTCGCGCTTATTTAATGAGCCGATATCCACGCAAAACCCGTGGTTTTGCACAGTAATCGCTACCTTACCGGTTCTTAAATCCTTAACCGGATGGTTCCCTCCGTGATGGCCGAATTTCAATTTAAAGGTCTTGCCGCCCATAGCCAAACCCAGCATTTGCTGGCCCAGGCAAATTCCGAATATCGGCACCTTACCTAATAACCCTTTAGCCGCCTGGATCGCATAAGTTACCGCGGCCGGATCTCCCGGCCCGTTAGATAACAACACTCCGTCGGGTTTTAAGGCCAAAATTTCCGCTGCCGGCATGGTCGCCGGCGCAATAGTTACCTGACAATCTAAACCCGCCAAGATCCGCGGCATATTGAATTTTACTCCGCAATCCAGAATCACCACTTTGCGCTTGCCGGTTTTATTCCATGCGTATGGCTTATCGCCAATCACTTCTTTAACCAGATCGATTCCTTCCAGGCCGGGTGATTTTCTGGCCTTTTCGACTAATCTTTTTTCATCCAGATCTTGGGTAGAAATTACCGCCTTCATTGCCCCAGCCTGCCGGATATGCAAAGTCAAAGCGCGGGTATCAATCCCTTCGATACCCAAAACATTATTTTCCGCCAGATAATCCCCCAACGTCATAGTAGAGCGCCAATTGCTGGCAATCTGGGAATATTCTTTAACTACAAAACCCTCAACAAACGGCCGGCCCGACTCAACATCCTCTTTATTCACCCCGTAATTACCAATCAAGGGATAGGTCATAGTCACGATCTGCCCCTTATAAGAGGGATCGGTGATAATTTCCTGATATCCGGCCATGCTGGTATTAAAGACAACTTCTCCCGAGCACAGTCCCTGGGCTCCAAAAGAGCGGCCCCGGAATATCAAACCGTCTTCTAACGCAAGTATTGCTTCTGGCATATTATATTAGGTAGATAAATCGATTGGCCTTAAATTCGGTATATTATATTACACAACGGGGATTTTGTAAAACTAATTTAATCTTACTTCTTCAACGCGGCTTTAATGAAGTCCCTGAATAAGGGATGGGCTTGGTCCGGCTTGGATTTAAATTCCGGATGAAACTGCACGGCTACAAAAAATGGATGATCCTTGATTTCTACGATTTCCACTAGATTGCTTTTAGGATAGATTCCCGAAAAAATCATGCCTTTGGCTTCCAAAACGCGGCGGAATTTATTATTAAATTCATAACGGTGGCGATGGCGTTCCTGAATTACGGACTTTTTGTAGGCGCGCCAGGCTAAAGTGCCTTTTTTAATCTTACAAGGATAGGCGCCCAAGCGCATTGTTCCGCCCATATCCTTTACGTTTCTCTGCTCTTCCAGTAAACTGATTACCGGATAAGCCGTTTTCTTGTTGAACTCGGTAGAATTAGCGTTTTTTAGGCCACAGGCATTGCGGCTAAATTCAATTACCGCGCATTGCATACCTAAACATAAACCCAAATAAGGAATTTTATTTTTGCGGCTGTATTCAATGGCTTTGATCTTACCTTCTACGCCTCGCGAGCCAAATCCTCCCGGCACTAATACGGCATTGACATCTTTAAGGAATTTTTCTGCGCCGTGTTTTTCTATGTCTTCAGAGTCTACCTTAACCACTTCAACCTTACAGTTATTAGCGATACCGGCATGAATCAGCGACTCATAAACCGACTTATAAGCATCCTGCAGCATAATATACTTGCCGACAAAAGCGACTTTGGTTTTATATTCCGGGCTCAGCGCCCTATCCACAACCTTTGCCTTCCATTCTTTCAAATCAATCTTGCTGCGCTTGATGCGGAAGTGATTAAGAATTATTTCATCCAGGTGCTGGGTTTTAAATACCAGCGGTATCTTATAGATGGTATCCACATCCATGGCTTCGATTACCGCGTCTTTGGCCACATTACAAAAGAGGGAAATTTTTTCCTTCATCTCTTCGGAAAGCGATTTTTCCGTACGGCAGATCAAGACATCCGGTTGAATACCGATCTCGCGCAAAGTGCCTACACTGTGCTGAGTAGGCTTGGTCTTGACCTCTCCGGCTACCCGGATATAGGGCACCAGGGTTAAATGCATATACAATACATTCTCCCTGCCGATCTCCAAACCGAACTGCCGGGCTGCTTCCAGAAATGGCAAACTCTCAATGTCTCCCACCGTTCCGCCGATCTCTACAATTACCACATCTACTGCAGAAACCGCGGAAACTTTTTTTATGCGGTCCTTAATCTCATTAGTAATATGCGGGATAACCTGAATAGTCTTACCAAGATAGTCTCCGCGCCGCTCGCGGGTGATTACTGCGTTATAAACCTGGCCGGTAGTGGCATTATTAAATTTAGTCAGTTTGGCGTGGGTAAAACGTTCGTAGTGACCGAGGTCTAAGTCCGTTTCCGCTCCGTCATCCGTAACGTAGACCTCGCCATGTTGATAAGGATTCATCGTCCCCGGATCAACATTAATATACGGATCAAGCTTCATTAAGGTAACGGACAGGCCGCGGGATTCCAGAAGTCTACCGATGGAGGCTGAGGCGATACCTTTGCCTAAGCTGGAAATCACTCCTCCGGTAACAAAAATGAATTTTGTGGGCATATCACTGAACTTTCACTAAGTGCGGCTACATATAAAAAAAGCGTTTTTTTTTACGCTAAAAACCTGCGTGCAAAAACGCCTTTGTTTTGTTAAATCACAATTACGTTATTAACTATACCATATTTTATTTTACTGTCAACTTAAAAAAATACAGGGGGCAATTACGGCTGCCCCCCTGTATTTTATTTAATTACGCCTTGAGGATCTTCTTGGCCTTAGCGTCGTTGTGTTCAGTGATATATTCCAGGCCGGTTTCTTTAGCAACTTCCCGATTGCCCGCAAAAACATCGTCGCGGGTAATCGCCTTTAAAGAAAATCTCCGGGCACCTGCCATTAACTGCTGAACTCCGCCGGCCAGCTTATCCGCCAAAGTCCAGACTGCGATCGCGCCATAAGGGATATTCTTCATTTCATCCTTGCCGACTTTTTTCTGCACATCATAATATCCGGCAAAGATTTCATCCGGGGTAGTCCCGAATTCCGCAACAGAAGGCGGAAGCTTGTCCCAATTACCGCTCAGCTTATCTTTTACGGTATTATCCAAGGCCCCTTGTATGTTCGATCCGAGGAATCCCGGAATCATCAGGGACCTGCCCATACAAACTAACTTAGTATAAGGAGCCCCTAAGGCCAAGGCCTTAAAAATATGGTCTTCGCGAGCCAAACCGCCGGCAAAAGCCATATCCACGATCCTTTTTTCTTTCTTAGCCAAGATCTCGGCGTATTCATAGGCCTTGGCGTGCAAAAGCAATGACGGCACACCCCAGCTTTCCATCATGTTCCAAGGACTCATGCCAGTGCCGCCGCCTGAACCATCAATCGTCAAAAGATCAAGCTTGGCCTGTGTGGCATATTTAATTGACATCGCCAAAGCTTCCATGCCGTAAGAACCGGTCTTTAAAGAAATCCTCTCGTAGCCGATTTTACGCAGATACTTAACTGCCTTCATAAAATTTTCTTCCACCGCAGTGCTGGAACTTAATCCAGTGTAGCCTAAACGGCTGTGCCGGGCAAAAGAACGGATAGCCTTATGTTTAAAAGCTTCCTGGACTTCCGGTAAGGTTGGGTCCGGATCAACCACATATCCTCTCTTCTTTAAGAAAGTAGCGTATTCGATACTGGTGACTTGGATTTCACCGCCGATATCTTTAGCACCTTGGCCCCATTTTAATTCAATAATCGCCTTATCGCCGTATTTTTCAATTACATATTCAGCTACGCCATTACGGGTATCCTCCACATTCATCTGCACGATAATCGCGCCATAACCGTCATAATAACGCAGGAAGGTATCGATTCTGCGGTCTAATTCCGGAGCTTTGATAATTTTGCCATTCTTAATTTCCGCTTTCTGATCAATGCCGACTACGTTTTCGCCAACCACAATCGGAAAACCAACTAATGCCGCGCCAACCGCAAATGATTCCCAGTATTTAGCCGCAACAAAAGTTGAGCCTAGTGCACCGGTCATCATGGGGACACGCGCCTTAGTTTTAACCGTATTGCCGAATTCGGTTTCAATATTTACGTTGGGAAAAATACAATCATCTTCAGAATTAGAAATACCTTTCGGCAGCCCGGTTGCCCCATAGTTATAACCGTTAATGCGTAACGCGCTGTAATTAACACCAAGGTGAGTTGTATTTAAGCAACCGGCGGTAATCGAACCGTAATCACGCGGATAGAGCAGTTTTCTCCCGCGTAAGCTAGAAAGCCAGGTTTCGCATTTACCCATGCAATCTGCGCGGCAAAGCGTACACAAGCCGGATTCCGCGGGATTGCCGCGATTAACTGTGCCCAAAACATCGTTTGATTTTGGCCATTGAATCATTTTTGACCTCCCTTTTACTAATTAATATGCAGATTTTGCCTTAATTTTAGGCATTAATTTAAAACAAAAAAAGACGTCCCTGTCAATATAGGGACGCCTTTGTCCGTTGCCTTATCTTAATATAAACGGACGGCTTGTCAAGAAAATTTTAGTAACGGCTTAATTTTTTTCTAAAATTGTTTTGGAAATTTTCTTCGGTGGCTTAACCGGATATTCTCCGGTAAAACAGGCCGAGCAGAATTTACCCTTACAGCAATCCGGCATGGAATCTAACATGCCTTTTAAGCTAAGATAACCCAAATCCTCCACTCCGATAAATTCCTTGATCCAATTAAGATCGTGCTTAGCGGCGATCAATTCTTTCTGCGTAGGAAAATCAATCCCGTAAAAACAAGGATGTTTTAACGGCGGACAGCTTACCCGCATGATAATTTCTTTAGCCCCGGCCTGGCGCAGGGTCTTTACGCGCGCGCGGGAAGTCGTGCCGCGGACGATCGAATCCTCAACCACGATCACTTTTTTATCTTTCAAGACATCCTTTACCGGGTTTAATTTTACCTTAACCCGGAAATCGCGCAAAAGCTGGGTCGGCTGAATAAAGGTACGGCCGATATAATGATTGCGAATCAGCGCCATTTCATAAGGGACCTGGGAGGCCTTGGAAAAACCCAATGCCGCGTAAGTTCCGGAGTCGGGAATCGGAGTAACTAGGTCCGCGGTCTGCGGATATTCCTTAGCCAATGCCTCGCCTAATTTTTTGCGGATGGCGTAAACATTATGGCCAAAAACAAAACTGTCCGGGCGAGAAAAATAAATATATTCAAAAATACAAAACGCGTTGGGAGTCGGCTTAAACGGTTTGATCGAGTCGATCTTATCACGGTGGATAAAAACAATTTCTCCCGGTTCGATATCCCGGATATACTGCGCTCCGATCAAATCTAAAGCCGAAGTCTCACTGGCCAAAATATACGCTTCTTCAAAGCGGCCCAGGCAGAGCGGCCGGAAACCATAAGTATCGCGCGCACCCACCAATATATCATTAACCATTAAAATCACGGAATAAGCGCCTTCTAATTTACCCAGCGAATCAACGATCGCCTCCTGATAACCTTTCTTCTGGCTATGCGCCAACAAATGCACAAAGATTTCCGAATCCATGCTGGTCTGAAACAAAGCCCCTTTATTTTCCAGGTCACGGCGCAAGGCATGGGCATTGGTAAGATTACCGTTGTGAGCAACCGCAATATCGCCAAGGTGAGATTTTACGTAAAACGGTTGGGTATTTTTTACATTACTGCTGCCAGTGGTAGAATAACGCGTATGGCCGATGCTCATTTCGCCGCGCAAATCAGCCAGTATCTTTTCGTTAAAAACATCGCTGACCAGGCCAAGCGATTTATGAATATGCACTTTTTTACCGTTGCGCGTGACTATACCAGCGGCTTCTTCTCCGCGATGCTGCAAGGCGTAAAGGCCAAGGTAAGTAATCTTAGCCGATTCTTTATGAGGATAGATCCCAAAAATACCGCACATGGCTTAACCTTTCTTTAAATATTTATCTATTGCTTCGGCGGCCTTTCTGCCTTCGTTGATTGCCCAAACCACCAGTGATTGCCCGCGGCGGGCGTCTCCGGCAGAAAAGACATTGTTTACTGAAGTTAGATAATCCGTGTTTGTTTTAATATTACCGCGGCTATCTAATTCTACTCCTAAATCTTGCAATAGTCCACTATGTTCGGGATGCAAAAACCCGATCGCCAAAATTACCAAATCCGCTTCAATTTCAAAATCGCTTCCGGGAATTTCTTTTCCTTGCCGGTCTAATTTCAGGCAATGCGCTTTTTTCACTCCCAGCCGGCTGCCGCTGAATTTCTTAGTCGAAACCTGCCAATGGCGTTGGCCGCCTTCTTCATGGCTGGTAGATTTTTTAAAAAGCAGCGGATATTTAGGCCAAGGCATTTCCGGAGTGCGGCATTCCGGCGGAGGTGGCAATACTTCAATTTGAGTCACGCAGGCAGCATTCTGGCGATGAGCCGTACCCAAACAATCCGCTCCGGTATCTCCGCCGCCAATCACTAAGACGCGCTTATCTTTGGCATCGATTAATTGCTCCGCGGAAATTTTTTCTCCGGCGACACGCTTATTGGACTGAATCAAATAATCCATGGCAAAATGTATTCCCGGCAGATCGCGGCCCTCAATCTTAAGATCACGCGCTGTACGCGAGCCAACGGCGAGGCAAACCGCGTCAAAATCCTTGAGCAACTTGGCCGAGGGATAATCCTTGCCGGCCTGCAGAGAAGTTTTAAACTCAATTCCTTCATCCTGCCAAATTTTAATTCTACGCTCCAGTAACTGCTTTTCCAATTTAAAATCCGGAATACCATACCTTAAGATTCCGCCGATCCGGTTATCTTTTTCCAATACGGTAACTTTATGTCCGCTGCGGTTTAACTGGGCCGCACAAGATAACCCGGCCGGTCCGGAACCGATCACCGCTACTTTTTTGCCGCTGCGTTTTAAAGGCGGCTGCGGCTGGATAAAACCATGGGCAAAAGCATATTCTGTAATTCCCAACTCATTTTCCCGGCAAGTTACCGGGTCATCATTAATCCCTAAAACACAGGCATATTCGCAAACTGCCGGACAAATCCGGCCGGTTATTTCCGGCAGATTATTGGTTGATTCTAAAAGCCGGGCGGCTTTTTCCCAGAGGCCGGCAGACATATATTCATTCCATTCCGGGATATAATTTCCCAGCGGACAGCCCCAATGGCAAAAAGGCGTGCCGCAATCCATACAACGAGCACCCTGGTCCTGACAGTGTTGATTACTTCTCAGCAGGGAAACCTGAGTATAATCCTTTACGCGTTCGCAAACCGGGCGATATCCGCCGGCCTGCCGTTTAATTTTCAAAAAACCATGCGTATCCGTAGCCATCAGTCCGAGACCTCCTCGAGATCCATCTTTTTCTCCTGGGCTTTTTGTTCCAGGATCCGCTTATATTCCAAAGGAAGCACTTTTATAAAATCCCGCCCCGCGTTTTCAAAGTCCTTAAGAATCTTATCGGCCAGCGGGCTTTGCGTATAAGTATAGTGATTATGCAATAGATCCCTTATCGCGGCCCTATCTTCTTTATCAGGTTTTCCTAATTCCACCATACTCAAATTACATTTATTACTAAATTCGCCTTGCGGGTCATAAACATACGCTATCCCGCCGGACATCCCGGCAGCGAAATTTATTCCGGTCTTTCCTAAAATTACCACCCTTCCCCCGGTCATGTATTCGCAGGCGTGGTCGCCTACCCCTTCTACCACTGCGTATAATCCGGAATTACGAATACAGAATCTTTCGCCGGCCCTGCCTCGGATATAGGCCTGACCGCTGATCGCTCCGTAAAAAGTAGTATTGCCGATAATAATATTCTCCTGACTGGAAAATCTGGTTTTTTTATCCGGGTAGATAACAATTTTACCGCCAGAAATACCTTTACCGACATAATCATTGGCCATGCCTTCTAATTCAAAAGTTATCCCCTTGGCCAAAAACGCTCCAAAACTCTGCCCGGCAATCCCCTTAAAACGGCAGTGAATAGTATCTTCGTTTAAACCCTCTTCTCCTAAATTACGGCAAACTTCTCCGCTTAACATTGCCCCGGTAGTGCGGTTAGTATTGGCGATCGCTAAATTAATTTTTACCGCGGTTTGTTTTTTTAAAGCGCCTTGCGCTAACTCAATTAATTTTAAATCTAAAATATTATCAATACCATGTTCTTGTTTCTGGACACAGCGTACCGGATTATTTTCCGCGCGTTCCGGCTGGTAAAGCACACGCGAAAAATCTATACCCTTGGCCTTAACCGGAACAATTTCCTGATTGACTTCTAAAAGGTCGGTCCGGCCGATCATCTCATCAATTTTACGCAAGCCAAGCTGGCCCATGATCTGGCGCAATTCCTCGGCAACAAAATGGAAATAATTAACTATGTATTCCGGCTTGCCGCTGAACCTTTTTTCCAGCATTTCATCTTGTGTGGCAACGCCGACCGAACAATTATTTAAATGGCAGTGCCGTAACATCACGCACCCGCTGATGATCAATGCCGCAGTGCAAAATCCGTATTCCTCGGCGCCTAGAAGCGCGGCAATCGCCACATCACGGCCGGTGCGCATCTGGCCGTCGGTCTGTAAGCGCACCCGGCTGCGCAGGTTATTTAAAACCAGTGTCTGATGGGTTTCGGAAAGCCCTAGTTCCCAGGGCAGCCCGGCGTGTTTTATTGAACTCAAAGGCGATGCCCCGGTGCCGCCGTCTCCGCCGGAGATTAAGATCATATCCGCGTGCCCTTTGGCTACGCCGGCGGCTACCGTGCCCACACCGATCTCAGAGACCAACTTTACGCTGATCCGCGCACGGGGATTAATATTTTTCAGGTCAAAAATTAACTGCGCCAGATCCTCAATTGAATAAATATCGTGGTGGGGAGGCGGCGAAATCAAAGTCACTCCCGGAGTAGTATAACGGGTTTTGGCAATGATCGCGCTTACTTTATGGCCGGGTAATTGCCCTCCTTCTCCGGGCTTAGCGCCCTGGGCAATCTTGATCTGTAATTCATCGGCATTAATCAAATAATTCGCGGTTACTCCAAACCTGCCGGAAGCAACCTGTTTGATCGCACTGCGCACCGAATCGCCGTTTGGTAAAGGAACAAACCTTAAGGGATCCTCCCCGCCTTCTCCGGTATTGGATTTGCCTCCGATGCGGTTCATGGCAATCGCCAAAGTTTCATGCGCAGACCGGGAGATCGAACCAAAACTCATCGCTCCGGTGGCGAAACGCTTAAAGATCGCTTCTGCCGGCTCAACCTCTTCTAAGGGAATTGATTTGGTTTTCTTAAATCTAAGCAAACTGCGTAAAGTCGTGGGGTTAGCCGACTGGTCGTTGATCAATTGAATAAATTCCAGGTATTTTTTAAAATCATTATTCCTGGCGGCGTCTTGTAAACCGGCAATCGTCTGCGGATTCCAAAGATGAAATTCGCCGTCTTTTTTCCACTGGTAGATCCCTCCGCTATCCAGATCAGAAACAACTTTGGTTTGGGGATACGCCTGAGCGTGCCTTTGCATAGTTTCCTGAGCAATGCCGGCCAGGCCGACTCCGCCGATGCGCGAGACCGTGCCACAAAAACTCTTTTCAATTACATCTTGCGCCAGGCCGAGGGCCTCAAATATCTGCGCCCCGCGGTAGCTCTGTAAAGTAGAAATACCCATTTTAGAAAGAATTTTCAAGA
Organism: bacterium; assembly: GCA_021813045.1. GTDB lineage: Bacteria > Omnitrophota > Gorgyraeia > Gygaellales > Profunditerraquicolaceae > JAKAMF01. The sequence continues at coordinate 9,799 of JAKAMF010000027.1, forward strand.
TGCCCTTATGCAAGGCTTTATGATAATTTTTCTGCGCGGCCTCACTGGATAAATTCAACAGGCCTTCCCTGATTAAATAATCTACGGCCTGGTGCGCCAAATAAGGATTGATCGCGTCCGCGCCATAGCCCAAAAGCAAGGCAAAATGATGCACCTCCCTTGGCTCGGCGGTCTCCAGGATGATTCCGACTTGTGTGCGCAGGCCATGCTTTAATAAATAATGATGCACTGCGCCGCTTGCCAAAAGCGCAGGTAGCGCGGCAAAATCGCGGCCTACTCCCCGGTCGCTTAAAATAATAAAACTATAACCGTCCTCAACCGCTTTAGTTGATTCCGCACAAACTCTATCCAGCGCCTTTAAAAAATCTTCTCTGCCCCGCGGAGAGAATAAAAGAGAAATTACCTTGGCCTTAAACCTGCTGACCTTAATCTGACGGAATTTTTCCAGGTCCGCATCGCTTAAGATCGGCTCTTTAACAAAGATCCGGTGGCAATGTCCCGGTGTCTGGCTTAAAATATTTTCCTGCTTGCCGATAAAACTAAATAGGCTCATCACGATTTCTTCGCGGATCGGGTCGATCGCCGGATTAGTCACCTGGGCAAAAAGCTGTTTAAAATAACTGTAAACCAGCTGCGGCTTGGCGGATAATACCGCGTGCGGAGTATCATTCCCCATCGAGCCCACCGGCTCCTTGCCTTCTTCGGCCATAGGCTTAAGAATAAATTTTAAATCCTCACGGGTATAGCCAAAGGCCGCTAATTGAGGCAAAATATTATTGTTCGCCTGCTCGCCGGATGGCTTAACCGCCGGTAATTTATCCAACTCCACTAAATTATCTTTGATCCACTGGCCATAAGGAAGCTGACCGGAAACATTTTCTTTAATTTCCTGGTCATGGATGATCCTTTTTTCTTGGGTATCGATAAAAAACATCTTGCCCGGCTCAAGCCGGCCGGAAAGAACAATATCTTCAGCCGGAATATCCAGCACCCCGACTTCCGAAGCCATGACTACAAAATCATTTTTAGTCACGATATAGCGCGCCGGCCGCAGGCCGTTACGGTCGAGGACCGCGCCAATCCGGCTGCCGTCGGTAAAAGCGATTGCTGCCGGCCCGTCCCAGGGCTCCATAAAACAAGCGTGGTATTTATAATAATCTCTTAATTTCTCATCCAGAGAATTATGCTCCCAGGCAACCGGAATCAACATCATCATCGCCTGCTGAATGCTTCTGCCTGATAAAACCAGTAATTCAAAAATATTATCGATTGCCGCAGAATCGCTGCCTCCAGGGACAATCACCGGCTTAACTTTAGCAATATCTTTACCAAACACTTCGCTGACCAATAATTTCTCCCGCGCGGCCATCCAATTAATATTTCCTCTTAAGGTATTAATTTCCCCGTTATGCGCCAAGAATCTAAAAGGCTGAGCCAGATCCCAGGTAGGAAAGGTATTGGTGGAATAACGCGAATGCACCAAACAAAGCGCGCTTTTTACGGCTTTTTGGCTTAAATCAGGGAAAAAATTCTCCAGCTGATCCGGCATCAACAAGCCCTTATAAAGAAAGGTGCGGCTGGAAAGATTGGTAATATAGAAAAACGATTTTTGTTTTAATTTTGATTCGCGGATCTCATTTTCTACCTGTTTTCTAATCAAGTAGAGTTTTCTTTCAAAATCAAGCTGATCTTTGGCCTGGCTGCCCTGGGCAATAAAAATCTGTTCGATCGCCGGCTGGGAATCGCGCGCTGATGCGCCGATATCGCTGTTATCGGTTTCTACTTTACGCCAGCCTAAAACACTTTGGCCTTCTTGAGCAATATACTTAGAAAAAGCCTCTTTGCAAAAAGCACGCTCGTCCGAATCTTGCGGCAAAAAAATCAAGCCAGTGCCATATTTTCCTACAGGCGGCAAACCGGGAAAAATCTGGCTAAAATATTCATGCGGCATCTGAATCAACAAACCAGCGCCATCCCCGGTCTTCGGATCTGCTCCGGTTGCTCCGCGGTGAGAAAGCCTACGCAATACCTCCAGCCCCTGCTTAACAATTGTGTGGGTTTTATCTCCTTTAATATTACAAACAAACCCCACTCCGCAGGCGTCATGTTCAAAACGCGGATCATATAAACCAAATTCAGCTAACTTCTCTTTTTTATCCATTTTTTAATATTTTGTAATATTAAAGCTTATAAACTCCGGGATTGACGCCTAGCTTCCTGATCTTGGCGCGCATAGTATTGCGATTAATCCCTAAAATCCGGGCTGCCTTGAGCTGATTCCCATCCGTGCGCTGCAAAACCTGCTCAAAAAGCATTTTTTCCATTATTTCTAAAATGCATTTATAAAGCTGGCCCGCTTTATCCCGGTACAAAGAATCTTCAAACTCAATTATCTTGCTCATATTACCTCCGGTTTTTGCCTAAAGTTTAATCAGCAAAATCCAAAAAAAATAGGGATATCCCTTTATTTTCAGAACATCCCTTGTTCTTTTTTAAAATGCCTATTTTTGCACTACTTTGTGCCTAATTTTTGTGCTTCTACTAATACAAGTAAAATTATCAATACTTTGGTAACTCTTTTTTACTCAACCAATAGCAATACTGCCGCGTTCTTCGGTACGGATACGCACACATTCTTTTAGGTCCAGGACAAAAATCTTGCCGTCGCCGGTTTCTCCGGTTTTTGCGCCCTTGATAATCGCCTGTATAGTCGGTTCAACAAAATTATCGTTTACCGCGATCTCCAAACGGATTTTACGCAGCAGGTTGCCGGTTTCTTTGGCTCCGCGATAAACTTCCGTCACGCCTTTTTGCCGGCCGTGTCCAAGCACCTCGCTGACCGTAATCAAGTTAACTTCTGTTTTATAAAGCTCCTGCTTTACACCCTCTAACTTATACGGCTGGATAATCGCTACAATTAATTTCATTTTTATCTCCTTTATTCCAGTACGGTATAGGCCCGTTCGCGGTGCTGAGTCAAATCTAAGCCGATTAATTCATCTTTCTCCTTAACCCTTATCCCAACGATAAAGTCAACCAGCTTATAAATAATAAAGGTAACCACGGCAGTATACGCTACGGTGGCCAAAACAGCAGTCGATTGAATTAATAACTGTTTAGAATTGCCAAAAAATAATCCATCTGCTCCGGCGGCGTTAACCGCCTTAGAAGCAAATAACCCGACCATTAATGTGCCAAGTATGCCTCCGATACCGTGCACCCCAAAGGCGTCCAGGGAATCATCATAACCGAATTTCGGCTTAATAATACTCACGCCGATAAAACAGAATAAACTAGCCAGGGTCCCGATAATCAAGGCGGAAAAGGGACTGACAAATCCGGAAGCCGGAGTAATCGTGGCTAGGCCGGCGATTGTCCCGGTAAGGATACCGAAAGTGGTGGGCTTACCGTTACGAATCCACTCCATCAGGGCCCAAGATAAGCCAGCGGATGCCGCTGCTGCATTACTTACCACGAAAGCATTTATCGCCAAGCCGTTTGCTGCCAAGGCGCTACCGCCATTAAAACCAAACCAACCAAACCATAAAAGCGCTGTGCCTAAAGCAACCAAGGGCAGATTATGCGGAGCAGGTATATTACGGTCGAGGTTCTTCCGATTACCGATGGCTAATGTAGTCACCAAAGCGGCAACCCCGGCGGTAGTGTGAACCACAATTCCACCGGCAAAATCAAGCACGCCAAAATTGCGTAACCAGCCACCGACTCCCCAGACCCAATGACAAACCGGATCATAAACAAAAGTTGCCCAAAGAATGATAAAAAGCAAAAATGCGGAAAATTTCATCCTTTCGGCAAACGCGCCGATGATCAGGGCCGGAGTAATGATCGCGAACATCGCCTGAAAGATCATAAAGGCCTGATGCGGGATAGTCGGACCGTAATCCATATAAGGGCTGGCTCCGACAGTACGCAGGCCCAGCCAAGATAAACCTCCCCAAAACCCCGCGCCCGGCGCAAAAGAAAGGCTATATCCAAAAATCATCCATTGAATGGTTAAGACACAAAGTGCCACGAAACATTGCATCAGCACGCTTAAAATATTTTTTCGGCGCACCATCCCGCCGTAAAAAAATGCCAGGCCGGGAGTCATTAACATAACTAAAGCCGTACAAACAAAAACAAACGCCGTATCCCCAGAATTAATCATTCTCTTCCTCCCGAAAATTAACTAAAACACTTGATTACTCAATTGATTAATCTATAGAAGTACAAGTAAAGAAAACCTGTCCCTGGTAATCAAAAAAATAGCCGGGCCCTGTTTAGGGGCCCGGCTTTCAGAACGGCCTTATCATATATTATTTAACCTATCCGCAATCTCTCCCTGACCAAAGCCGCGTAAACCTTATTGATACGCTT
>JAKAMF010000028.1 GCA_021813045.1 bacterium
TATTGCGGCATCGGCTGTTGCCATGTTGCTTCATGCGTTAAAAGCTAAGTTTTTGGTTACCACTGCTTTAGATGTTCCTGGCAGTGTTTCCCGCAAAGAAGCCCTTTCCGCCGGAGCAAATTCTGTAATGCTTAACGTAACTCCGTTACAATATCGCCCTTTTTATTCTCTCTATCCTAACCGGGCGCATGAATCGGAGAGCATCGAAGACCAGATCCAAGAGACGATTTCCCTGCTTAAATCCCTTGGTCGCTCACCCACAGATCTCAGTATATAGTGAAATAATTCACAAAAATACTTGACAAGCCTCCAGTATATGTTAAACTCTTGATGGATATTGTGAAATGAGGAACATTATGATTACCAATAAGAATTGCGTAATTCGGCTTTCCCGTTATAAGAACGCGCTTTACCGGTTGCAATCTTTGGGTTTTGTGAGGGTATTTTCTGATAATTTAGCCGATGCAATCGGAGTGCTTCCTTCGCAGGTAAGAAAAGATTTTTCGCTCTTTGGCATTACTGGCAACAAAAGAGGCGGTTATAATATTGATTCATTGATTGAGAAGTTAAATACCATATTAGGCAAGGATCAGTTGCAAAAAGTGGTTATTGTAGGCACGGGTAATATCGGCTCGGCGTTGATGAAGTACAAGGGTTTTGAAAAAGAAGGGATTAGTATTGCCGCCTGTTTTGATATTGATCCAGCCAAGATTAACCGCCAAGCTAAAATTCCGGTTTTACCTTTAGAGGAGCTCAAAGATTTTGCGCGCGCCAACCAGATCAAAATCGGCGTCATCGCCACACCGGATGTTGCTGCCCAATCGGCATTAGAAATGATGCTTTCTGCCGGTATTAAAGGAGTGCTTAATTTTGCCCCTTTGCGCCTTAGGGCTCCGGCCGAAGAGATAGTAATTAATAATGTCAACCTTGAATTAGAATTGGAAAATGTAATTTATTTTGTTAACGCCCTGGATAAAACCCGGGCAGCTTAAAAGATGAAAGCCCAAACCTTAAAAACCAAGATATTTATTTCTTTTTTTAGCGTAGTCATTATTTTTGGTTTTCTGGTTTCATTTTTAGTGGCGCGGGTAATCAAAAATGATATTATTGCCCGGCAGCAAAGACAGATTAAAAATGACTTGCATGTCGCCAATTCCGTGCTTTACGGCGGAGAAATCGGCGCGATAAAAACCGCCTTTAGCATAATCGCTCTGACCGCTGATCTAGAAAAAGCTAAAAATAAGCTTGGGCTAGATTACCTTTACATTGTAGACAAAAGCGAGCGTAAGAATGTCAAAAGCGAGATTGTCCAAGCGGCATTTGCTGGACGCGAGACCGGGGGTATTCGTATTATCGGCCCGGAAGAATTGCGGCAGATGGGCGAGGCGATTTATAATAAAAGCCTGATTGAAATTATCCCGACGCCGAAAGCCAGGGTTACGCAAAACAGAACCTTAAATAAGGCTATGGCGATTGGTTATGCCATGCCGATATTTGACGCAAGCGGCAGCGTAAAAAGCGTAATTTACGGCGGGAAAATTATTAACCGCGATTTTGATTTAGTGGATAAAATACGCGATTTGGTCTTTGAAAATAGATATTACAATCAAAAACCTTTAGGCACAGTAACCATTTTTTTGTCCGATGTGCGTATTGCTACCAATGTTTTGGATAAAAACGGTAAGCGCGCCATCGGAACTTTGGTTTCTCAAAGAGTTTACAAAAAAGTTTTAGAAGAAGGTAAGCTTTGGCTTGACCGCGCCTTTGTAGTTACCGATTGGTACTTAACCGCCTATGAGCCGATCAGGGATATCCACGGTAATATTATCGGTATGCTTTACGTCGGTATCCTAGAGCAGCCTTTTAAAGATATCGAGAAAAAGATTATTTTGAGTTTTTTAGCGGTGATCTTGTTAGCAGTTGTTTTAGCGGCAGTGTTGTCTTATTTTCTGGCTCATGCGATTGCCCATCCGGTGACGCGGATGCTGGTAGCGACTCGTCAAATTTCCGGCGGCGACCTTAAGCATAGAGTGAAGATCGATAGCGAAATTAAAGAATTGAATGAACTTGCCGGGTCGTTTAATACTATGGCGGAGAGATTGGAACTGCGGCAGGCAAGCTACCTTGATTTAATCGGTTTTGTGGCTCATGAGCTGAAAGCCGTATTGGCTTCAACAATCTTAAATGCTTATTCGCTCCGGGACGGATTTTTAGGGATGATTAATTTTAAGCAAAGAAAAGCCTTGGATTCGGTGACTCGCAACCTTGATTACCTTGAATCAACCGTGAAAAATTTTCTTAGCCTTAGCCGCATAGAAAAAGGAGAGCTGGATTTTACTCCGGTCGATGTTTGCTTAAAAGAGGATATTTTTGTCCCTTCCCTAGAGGCATTTATGAAGCAGGCCGCAGAGAAGGGGATAAGCGTAAGCAATAATATCGCTGCCGGTTTAAAAGTTAAAGGAGATATCGCCCTTTTGCAGATTGTGGCAAATAATCTTTTAAGCAATGCGGTAAAATACTCTCCGCAAAACGGGAAGATAATTTTAAATTCAACAGCCAAGCCAGATGCGGTAGAAATAGAAGTTTATAATGATGGCAGGCCGATTAGCCAGGAAGATAAAAGCATGCTTTTCAGAAGATTCTCCCGTTTAAACACGGCAGAGGGCAGGAAAGCGCAAGGCACAGGGCTGGGTTTATTTATTACCAAAGAGATTATCCAAAAACATGGCGGAAAAATTTGGCTTGAAAATAAGCAGCAGGGCAATTCATTTATCTTACAGTTAAAAAGGGGGCTTTAACGTGCTTACACCATTGGAAACAATTAAGAAAAAAAGGGCAGAAGCGATCAGCCGGATTATCGGTAAGGGTTATTTATCTACAAAAAGAGTTTATGTGGGTATGGCTACTTGTGAAATTGCCGCCGGTTCTAAAGGCGTAATGGAGGTTTTTAGCCAGGCGATCAAAAAAGGATTAGCGGATGTATACTTGAGCCAAAAGGGCTGCGCCGGCAGATGCAATTTAGAGCCGACCGTGGAAGTAATTGAAGAGGGGAAGATTCCCGTTAAATACTGCAAAGTAACTCCACAGATGGCTGTGGATATTATTGAGCGCCATTTAAAAAAAGGCGAGATAATTAAAGAGTGGATCATCAAATAATTTTTAAGGAGAATTAAAATGCCTTCAAGATATGTAATTACTCTTTGCGATGGGCCAAGCTGCATGCATAAAAAATCCAAAGAGATAGAAATGGTTATCAAAAGTGAATTAGAAAAAAACGGCCTACTGGAGAAAACCAGGGTAATGCTTTCCGGGTGTTTGGGCATGTGTAAGAAGGGGCCGGTTATGATTGTTAATCCCGGTTATACTATTTATGGCGGAATTACGGAGAAAGATATCCCCGAAATTATTCAAAAACACCTGCTGAAAAAACAGCCGGTAGCAAGGTTGGTTATTGACGAAGACCATTTATACAACCGTTTTTTTAGAATTTTTGGGGATGTTGACTTTTTCCGTAAGCAGATGCGGATTACTTTAAGGAATTGCGGAATCATGGACCCGGAAAGCATCGAGGATTATCTGGCTTTGCGCGGCTATGAGGCGTTGGGAAAAGTTTTGACCGAGATGACACCGCAGCAGGTAATCGCGGAAGTTAAGAAATCCGGATTGCGCGGAAGAGGCGGGGCCGGTTTCCCTACCGGATTAAAATGGGAAATTACGGCTAAGGCCGAGGGGAAAGAGAAATTTGTTATCTGTAATGCCGATGAAGGTGACCCCGGAGCATTTATGGACAGAAGCGCTATTGAAGGGGATCCGCATACCGTAATTGAAGGCATGATTATCGGAGGGTATGCGGTTGGTTCCAGCCGCGGCATTGTCTATATCCGGGCGGAATATCCGTTGGCAGTAAAGCGTTTGGAAAAAGCAATCGTGGATGCGCGCCAGGAAGGTTTTTTAGGGAAAAATATCCTCGGTTCAAACTTTTCTTTTGATATAGAGATCCGTTTAGGAGCGGGGGCTTTTGTTTGCGGCGAGGAGACCGCGTTGATTCATTCTATTGAAGGTTCGCGCGGCATGCCGCGTCCGCGTCCGCCGTTTCCTTCGGTTTCCGGCTTATTCGGCAACCCTACATTGATTAACAACGTGGAAACCTGGGCAAATATTCCGGTGATTATTTTAGACGGAGCGGATTGGTTCAGCTCTATCGGGACAGAAAAAAGTAAGGGGACTAAAGTTTTTGCTTTAGCCGGAAAGATCAAAAATACCGGTTTAGTGGAAGTGCCGATGGGCACAACCTTAAGAGAAATTATTTATGAGATCGGCGGAGGCATCCCGAATAATAAAAAAATTAAAGCCATACAGACCGGCGGGCCTTCCGGAGGATGCCTTTCTGAGGAATATTTGGATACCAAAATAGATTATGAATCATTGGCGCAGGCAGGTTCGATTATGGGTTCCGGCGGGATGATTATTATCGACGAAGATTCTTGCATGGTAAATATCGCTAAGTTTTTTCTGGAGTTTACCCAGAATGAATCTTGCGGAAAATGCACTCCTTGCCGCGAAGGCACCAAGCGGATGTTGGAGATATTGACCAGGATTACCGAGGGCAAAGGAGAAGAGGGAGATATTGAAAAATTGCAGCGGCTGGGAAATATGATTAAGAAATCTTCGCTTTGCGGCCTGGGGCAATCCGCGCCTAATCCGGTTTTGAGCACGATTAAAAATTTCCGCGTTGAATACGAGGAGCACATTAAAAACAGAAAATGCCCCGCTAAAGTTTGTCAGTCGCTTTTTAATTATTCGATTATTGATAAATGTGTGGGCTGCGGCGCTTGTAAAAAGATTTGTCCGACTCAGGCGATTTCCGGGCAGGCAAAAGCGAAACATGCGATCGATCAATCTAAATGTATAAAATGCGGGCTTTGTTTTAAAACTTGCAAGTTTAACGCGATTATAAAATCTTAAGGAGATTGTATCATGATTACTATTTATATTAATGATAAGCCGTATAAAGTAGAAGAAGGCCAGACTATTATGCAGGCGGCGGATAAAGTTGGTTTTCGCATCCCGCGGCTGTGTTATCATCCTAAACTTTCCATTGAAGGCGCCTGCCGGGTTTGTATTGTGGAGGTTGAAGGCGCTAAAAACTATGTGGCTTCTTGCGCTTTCCCGGTCAGTGAAGGGATGAAAATCAAAACTAACAGCGAGGAATTGCGCCGGGCGCGCCGTGATATCGTAGAGCTAATTTTAGATAATCATCCGCAAGATTGCCATACCTGTGAGAGAGACGGTATTTGTGAATTGCAGCGCTTAGCTTTTTCTATGGGGATTAGAAAAAGGCATTTCGAAGGAGAGCGGAAACATTACGAAAAGGACCTTTCTTCAACCTCGGTTGTCCGCGATCCGAATAAATGCATTCTTTGCGGCAGGTGCGTGCGCATTTGTTCGGAAATTCAAAAGGCCAATGTTTTGGGCCATGCCCATCGCGGATTTAAAACCGTGGTTATGCCGGCTTATAACATGCCTTTTTCGGAAAGCGTCTGCACTACCTGCGGCCAGTGCATTAATGTTTGCCCGACTGCGGCGTTTGTGGAAAAAAATTATACTCAGGAACTCTTCCAAAAATTAAATGACAAATCAATTGTGAAAATCGCGCAAATTGCTCCTTCAGTCAGGGCGGCGATCGGGGAGGCATTCGGTTTAGAAGCCGGCAAGGCCATGGAGCATGAAATCGTCGCGGCTTTAAAAAGATTAGGCTTTGATTATGTTTTTGATACCCAATTTTCCGCTGACTTGACGATTATGGAAGAGGGCAGCGAATTTTTGGAGCGGTTGCAAGGCAAGGGCAAGCTACCGATGATTACTTCTTGTTCCAGCGCTTGGATGAAATGCCTTGAGCAGTTTCATCCCGATTTGATTGAGAATGTTTCTACAGCCAAGTCGCCGATGTCCATGATGAGCGCGATGATTAAGACATATTTCGCGCAAAAAATCAAAAGAGACCCCAAAGATATTTTAAGCGTAGCAATTATGTGTTGCACCGCGAAAAAGTATGAGGCATCGCGCCCGGAACTGATGGTGGAAGGTTTACCGGCTACCGATATGGTGATTACGACCCGTGAAATTGCCTGGATGATCAAGTCATCCGGGATAGATCTTTTGGATATTAAGGGGGAGAATTTTGACGAGCCCTTGGGTTTATCTTCCGGCGCAGGGACAATTTTCGGAACTACCGGAGGCGTAATGGAAGCGGCTATCCGCACAGCCTATGAACTTTATACCGGTGAGACTTTGTTGGATATTGAAATTGCCGATATCCGCGGTTTTAAGGGCGTAAAAGAGGGCAAAGTAATAATGGATGGTAAAGAAATCAGGGTTGCGGTCGCGCACGGCCTGGGCAATGCCAATGAAGTTTTAGAAATTGCCAGGAAAGATCCGTCCAGATACCATTTTATTGAGATTATGGGTTGCCCGGGAGGCTGTATTGGCGGCGGCGGGCAGCCTTACGCAGGTTATAATTCTATTCCTTTAGACGAGGAGTGTTTAAAGAAAAGGGCAGAAGCGCTGTACGGGCTTGATCGTAATAAAACTATTCGCAGAAGCCATGAGAATCCGGATATTCAAAGAATCTATAAAGAGTTTTTAGGCAGACCGTTAAGCCCGGCTGCTCACAAACTCTTACACACGCATTATAAAGCTAAAGAACCGCGGGGGATTATTCCTGTGGTAAATGCAGTTTTGTAAAAGGAGAAAGTTATGCCAGTCGAACTTAAAAAGGTTAGCAAAAAAGATGCATTGAAAAAATTTATGGACAGCTGTAAGTCGCTTCCTAACCCGGAATCACAGCTGATTGCCATATTGCATAAGGCCCAAGAGATAAACGGGTATTTAAATAAAGAGTTAATGGATGATATCGCCCTGGAGATGAATATTCCCACTGCGCATATCTGGGGAGTAGCTACTTTTTATCACTATTTTAAACTTGTCCCTCAAGGCAAACATTCTATTTCAGTCTGTTTAGGTACTGCTTGTTATGTTAAGGGGGCGGAAGAAGTGCTGAATACGATCAGGTCAGAACTGAAAGTTAATTTTGGCCAGACGACAGAAGATGGCTTATTTACCTTGCAAGAAGCGCGTTGCTTGGGTGCCTGCGGCTTAGCCCCAGTGATTATGATTGATGATAGAATTTACGGAGAGCTTACTCCCAAGAAAGTTATAGAAATACTTAATACCTACCGTAAATAAATTTATTGTAATCAAAAGGCGCAAGCGATATAATCTATTTACTTAAAAAACCACCCGGCCTTATCGGATAGGCCGGTGTGCATTTTTTATGCGAGGAGGTAAACATGGCAGGGAAAGTTTTAATTGTTGATGATGACCCGGATTTTGTAGAAGCAATCTCAACTCTTTTAGAAGCTAAGGGCTATGAGGTGGATACGGCGGCTAACGGTCAGGAAGGTTTTAAAAAAGCCAAGGCCAAGCCGGTTGACCTGATTTTACTGGATGTCATGATGGCTACTAAAAGCGAAGGATTTGATACGGCGAAGTCGCTTAAGCAAGATCAGGCAACTAAGGATATCCCGGTAGTATTGATTACCGGTATTAAGAAAGATATGAATTTGCCTTTTGGTTTTGAGCCGGATGCTGATTGGCTACCGGTAAAAGCGGTTTTGGAAAAACCGGTCAAGCCGGATGTGCTGTTAAAGGCGGTCGAAGAAAATATAAAAAAATAAAGATTATTTGTTAGTTTTCCTGCGGGAAGGAATCTTGTGAGATTCTGAATCTAAGGGGAAGGGTAAGTTGCAAAATCCCAATCTTTTAGTGCAGGCTATAGATTGGGATTTTTGTTTCTAGCTTTATCATGAAGGAGATAATTATGGAAAAACGTTTAGGGTTTGTGGGGATAATCGTGGAAAATCGCAAAGAGTCAGCGGCGAAAGTCAATGGCGTGCTTTCGGAATCCGGAGAAATTATTGTTGCCCGCGTTGGTTTGCCTTATAAAGAAAAGAATTGCTGCGTGATTACGCTTATTGTTGATGCGACGACCGATGAGTTGGGATCGCTTACGGGAAAACTTGGCTTGATTCACGGCGTTTCCGTAAAATCCGCGTTAAGCAAGGAGAAATAATGAAATATATCGACCAAGCAGAAATCAACCGGCTTTTAGAAAACAATAAAAAACCATCCGCTGCGGAATTAAAGAAGATTTTAACTAAGGCAAAAGCCTTAAATCGGCTAAATTTAGAAGAAGTGGCTATGCTTTTAAATGTATCTAATCCAGAGAGCCTAAAAGAGATTTTTTCTGCGGCTAGTTTTGTTAAAGATACTATTTATGGGCGCAGGGTAGTGCTTTTCGCCCCGCTTTATATCAGCAATATTTGCGCCAATAACTGTCTTTATTGCGCTTTTAAGGCCGACAATAAAGTTACTACTCGCAAAGCCCTGACTATTGAGGAAATAAAAGAGCAGGTAAGATGGCTGTTGAGCCGCGGACACAAACGTATTTTGATGGTTGCCGGAGAATCCGGTAAAAATCCAGTCGATTATTATGTAGAAGCGATCAAAGCAATTTACTCGGTTAATGTCGGACAGCATAAAATCCGCCGGGTAAATATCAATTGCGCCCCGCTTTCCGTGGAAGAATTTAAGAAATTAAAAGCATCGGGTATCGGGACCTATCAGATATTTCAAGAGACCTATCATGAAGCGACTTACCGCAGGGTGCATCCGTCAGGGCCAAAGAGCGACCCGGATAACCGTATTGATGCTGTTGACCGGGCATTTACTGCCGGTATAGACGATGTTGGCGTAGGCGTGCTTTATGGTCTTTATGAATGGAAGTTTGAGACATTGGCTCTACTAATGCATATTGAGCATTTAGAGAAAAAGTTTAATATTGGGCCGCACACTATTTCTGTCCCCCGGATTGAGCCGGCATCCGGAGTGGAATTTACCAAAAATATGCCTCATAAAGTAAGCGATGATGATTTCCGCAAAGTTGTAGCAATATTGCGGCTGGCTGTGCCTTATACCGGGATTATTTTATCTACCCGCGAATCAGCTGATTTGCGCGATGAATTATTTTCTCTGGGGATTTCGCAGATTAGCGCGGAATCGCGCACTTCACCCGGAGGTTATTCTTCCGGCGATAATAATCAAAGCCGCGAGATCCAATTTACCATCGGCGATCAGCGCAGTTTAGATGAGGTAGTAGCCTCTTTATTAGAAAAAAGTTATATCCCCAGTTTTTGCGCTGCTTGTTACCGCAAGGCACGCACTGGAGAAAAATTTATGAATCTGGCCAAGCCCGGGACAATCAAAGGTAAATGCAGTGTTAATGCCCTGATTACCCTGAAAGAATATCTGGATGATTTTGCTACCGAAGAAGTTAAAAAAGACGGATACAGATTGATTAATCAATTGAAGAATAATCTCGAGCCTCAGGTTCAGGAGTCATTGGCTAAATTTTTTACGGATATTGACCGGGGGATTAGAGATGAGTATGTTTAATAAATGGCCTTTTGGCCTATAGTTATAGTAAAAATGAGAGAAAAATTAGAAAATATTTTAGAAAAGGTTTATTTGAAGCCAGAGCAGGCGGATATAGCATACCTGCTTTCTTTAGATGACAGCCGCCAGCAGGAAGAAATTTTTGTTTTTGCCGATAAAGTGAGAAAAAAATTTGTCGGTGACGGAATATTATTACGCGGGATAATTGAGTTTTCCAATCATTGCCGTAATAGCTGTTTTTATTGCGGATTAAACAAGAATAACCGCAAATTACAAAGATACCGGCTGACGCAGGAAGAAATTTTAAGGAGTGTTAAATTTTTAGCCGAGCAGAAAATTAAAACTGTAGTTTTGCAGTCCGGGGAAGAGGATGGGTTGGACTCTTTTTGGCTGGCAGAAGTAATTAGCCGGATCAAGCGTGAATTTGATTTGGCAATCACGCTTTGCGTGGGCGAACGTCCGCAGGACGATTATAAATTATGGAAAAATTCCGGCGCGGACAGGTATCTTTTAAAAATTGAAACTACTAATGAAAAATTATATACTTCGCTGCATCCGCAAATGAGTTTTGCTAATCGCTTAAAATGCCTAAAGGGCCTGTGCGATCTTGGATTTCAGGTTGGCAGCGGTAATATTATCGGTTTAAAAAATCAAACCTTGGCGGATATTGCGCAGGATATTATCTTTTTTAAAAGCCAGGATTTGGATATGATTGGTATCGGCCCGTTTATTCCGCACAGCCAGACTGAACTATCCGGCCACGGCCATGGCGATGTCGGACTTACTTTAAGGACGCTGGCTTTAACCCGGATTGTCTGTCGCAATGCGCATATTCCTGCTACTACGGCATTGGCCAGTTTAAATAAGGACTATCGTTTACAAGGCCTGCGGGCAGGGGCGAATGTGCTGATGCCGAATTTTACGCCAATGGACTATAAAGAACTTTATGAAATTTACCCCGGAAAAAAATGTTTAACTGAATTCGCCGATACCTGCGTTAGTTGTATGGCCCAAAAAGCTACTGCAATTAACCGCTATATTGATTATTCCCGCGGCGACGCTTTAGAAAAGAAAGTAGAGGTTTAATAAATGTATCGTACTCCAGCTAGTAATAGGCTGCATATCGGAATTTTCGGCAAAAGAAATACTGGTAAATCCAGCTTAATTAACGCAGTTTGCGGGCAGGATATTGCGATTGTTTCGGCAGTTGCCGGGACAACCACTGACCCGGTTTATAAGGCTATGGAGATAAATCCCATCGGCCCCTGCATGCTGATCGACACTGCCGGTATCGATGATGAGGGCGTATTAGGAGATGAGCGGGTTAAGAGAACACAAAGGGTTTTAAGAAAAACCGACGTGGGGATTATTGTGGTCAGCCCGGATACGCTGATCGATAAATTCGAAGAAGATCTGGTAGCTAACTTTACCGCTAAAAAGCTTCCTTTTATTTTTGTAGTGAATAAAAGCGATTTGGCAGGGGAAGCGGCAATTAAATTTATTCAGGCCAAGGGCTGGGCTTATTTAAAAGTAAGCTCTAAAACCAAAGCCGGAATTGAGGAATTAAAAACTAAAATTATTGATCTTGCTCCCGGCCACTGGTCACCTATACCTTTAGTCGGAGACATTATTCAGCCTAAAGATAATGTGGTCTTGGTTTGTCCGATCGACAGCGCCATGCCGCAGGGCCGCTTGATTCTGCCGCAGGTGCAGGTAATGCGCGATATTTTAGACAATAATGCCGTGGCTCTGGTAACTAAAGAAACGGAATTAGCCGATTGTCTGGCATCCTTAAAAGAGAAGCCGCGCGTAGTAATTACTGATTCTCAGGTTTTTGAAATCGTGCGCGATGTCCTGCCGCCGGATTTCCCCCTGACTTCTTTTTCCACGGTTTTTGCCCGGCATAAAGGCGATCTGAATGCTTTTGTACAGGGGGTTTACGCCGTGGAGAAATTAGCCGATGGCGATGAAATTTTGATCGCTGAGGCCTGTACGCATCACGTCCAGCCGGAGGATATCGGCCGGACAAAAATCCCTACCTGGCTCCTGAATCATACCCATAAAGACCTGCATTATGAGGTTACGGCCGGCGGCGATTTTCCCGACGACCTGAGCCGCTATAAATTAATTATTTCCTGCGGCGGCTGTATGATTAACCGCCGGGAGGTGCTGCATCGTATTGAGAAAGCCGCTAGCCAGAAGGTAGCGATTACCAATTATGGAATTTTAATGGCTTATCTTTCTGGAATTCTGCCCCGTGTCTTGCAGCCTTTTAAATCCGGGATTGTGGCTATTCAAGATAAAAAAGTTTGACGCCTTCGCCTTTCGGCGATAGAATTAAGCCAATGCCAAAAAAAATATTTTTACTTTTTTTAATATTTTTTAGCGCCACCAGCCTTTTTGCTTCTGATTACGCGGGAGAGAAAATTGTTTATGCGATCAGCCCGGTTGGTACTTCTGAATATCAGGATAAGGGGATGGTTGAGCTGAATAGCAAAAAGGCGAATTTAGTAATTTTTCATACCCGCACCGTCGGCTTAGACGATACGGAAACAATCTACAGCCAGCCGGAAGACCTGCTGCCTTTGCGAGTTGAGCGGGATATTAAGCTGCCGGTGGGCCAGGAACGGATCGTTGAGGAATATCAGCCGGAAAAATTCCTCTATATTATGCGTAAATTTAAAGAAGGCAAGCAGGTAGAGGAAAAAAAGTTTGTTGGCGACGGCGGGCCGATACAAAACGCGATTACCCTGCCTTTTTACTTGCGCAAGCTGCCGGATTTAAAAATCGGCTGGTCTTTTGTCGCCCGTTTCCCGGAAAAATTCGAAATTAAATTGGTAAATGTAGAAGAAGTCCAGGTGCCGGCAGGAAAATTTATGGCTTATCATTTTACCAGTTCTCCGGATAAATTTGAGATTTGGATATCTCAAGACAGCCGGCGCATTCCGGTAAAGATTAAAGGCCTTAGCGGGCTAGGCTACGCCCTTTTAATGAGTAAATACCGCGGCCCGGATAAACAATAAAGATATTGTAGTCGCTGGCTGGTTATGATAAGATAAAGAAGAAATGAAGAGAATAATCCTTTTATTGGTAGCGTTATTTTTGGCTTGCGCCTGTGTCTGGCTCTTGCTTTGGAATACTATTGCCAGCGTGGGATCTAAAGCGATCGCGCAGGAAAACCGTAAAAATATCGTTAACCTAAACATCGGCATGCCCAGAACGCAGGTTTTGGAGATTATGGGCAAGCCGCAAAAGGTAGAGGCTTATGTTCTGGCTGGGCGCATTATCGAATTCCTTTTTTACCGGATAAACGGCTTTAAATATTATCCGCAGGATTGTCCGCAAAACTTTGTCCCGGTAGCAATAGAGAATAAAAATGGGCTGGTGCTGTCTTTAGAGCCGAATTTTTATAGAAAAATTTTAATTTTATCGCGTCAGTAAAATCCTTCCTTACAAATTCCCATGATTACGATTAGCAATCTCTCAAAAAACTACGGCAAGAAAACCCTTTTTGATAATATTTCTTTGACGATCAACCGCGGCGAAAAAATCGGCATCATCGGGCCTAACGGGGCCGGTAAAAGCACGCTTTTTTCGATCATCTTAAAAACTAGCGAGCCGTCCAGCGGTAACGTCAGTATTCATAAGAATGTCCGCATTGGCTATCTGCCACAGGAAGCGAGCTTTAAGTCAGAGCATACTGTATTGGCCGAACTTACCGAGGGCGATGAAACGATCGGCCGTTTAAAAAAAGAAAAAGAGTCTTTAGAAAATTCCGGCCAGGCAGGCAGTAGCCGCTATGGAGAGGTTTTACATCAGCTGGAAAATTTAGGATTTTTTGAACTTGAGCATAAAGCTAAAAAAGTCCTCGCTGGCCTGGGGTTTAAAGAGCGCGACTACGGCCGTAAAATATCCGAGATGTCCGGCGGCTGGCAAATGCGCGCTTTGCTGGGCAAGTTGCTTACTTTTCATTACGATATCCTGCTTTTAGACGAACCGACCAATTACCTTGATTTAAACGCTGCGCTTTGGTTAAAGGGGTACTTAGCTGATTTTAAGGGGACATTTTTGATGATCTCCCACGATAAGGCCTTCTTAAATGAAGTCACCAATTATACTCTAATTTTGGAAAACGGCTCGATTTTTAAAGTGCACGGAAACTACGAGCATTACGAGCAGACCAAAGAAGAAAAGCGTAAATTTTTGCTCAAGCAGTATAAAGAGATCGAGAAAAAGCGCAAGCAGCTGGAAACTTTTGTCGCGCGCTTCCACGCTCAGCCGAATAAGGCGCAGTCTGTGCGCGCCAAACGCACAGAGTTAGAGCGCCTGCCGGAAATTACCCTGCCGCCGGATACGCGGGAAAGTATCCATCAGTTTGTTTTTCCGCAAACTACTGCCAGCGGATTAAGAGTGATGGAGCTTAAACAGGTTTCTAAATCTTACGGCGATATTCAGGTTTATAAAGATTTTAATTTTGAAATTACTCGTCAGGAAAAAGCGG
>JAKAMF010000029.1 GCA_021813045.1 bacterium
GAGGGCTCGTGTTTGATCGAGTTGGGTAATACTAAGGTTGTTTGCAGCGCTTCGGTTGATACGAATGTTCCGCCGTTTTTAAAAGGCACCGGCACCGGCTGGGTTACGGCGGAATACGGCATGCTGCCGCGTTCCTGCCTTAGCCGTATCCCGCGCAATAAAGATTCCGGCCGTACTTTTGAAATTCAGCGGTTGATCGGCAGGTCTTTGCGCGCGGTCACTAAGATGCGCGATATGGGCGAGCGCACGATTTGGATCGATTGCGATGTTTTGCAGGGCGATGGCGGCACGCGTACCGCTTCAATTACCGGTAGTTTTATCGCTTTAGCCGATGCCTTAAACAAGTTAAAAAAAGACGGCTTGATCAGCTCCGTTCCGTTAAAAGAATACGTTGCCGCTACCAGCGTGGGCATTTATAACGGAGAATTTTTACTGGATTTATGTTATGAAGAGGATTCGGCTGCGGAAGTGGATATGAATATTATTATGACCTCCGGCGGCGAATTTATTGAGATTCAGGGCACCAGCGAACGCAAAACATTTACCAAAGACCAGATGGATAAAATGCTCGCTTTGGCAAAAAATGGCATTGAGGAACTGATCGCTGTTCAACGTTCTTTTCTTAAGGATATCATATCTTAATGCGGCTGATCGTTGCCACGAAGAATAAAAAGAAGCTTCAGGAAATTAAGGATATCCTTAAAGGCCTGAAATTGCAGATCAGCTCACTCGCCGATTATCCCCGCGCCCCCAGGATTGTCGAAAACGGAAAAACCTTCAAAGAAAACGCCGCCAAAAAAGCGGTAAAGACCGCCGCGGTGATGAACGCGCTTGTCTTGGGCGAAGATTCGGGTTTGTCCATAGACGCTTTAGGCGGCGCGCCGGGTGTTTATTCCGCTCGTTTCAGCGGTAAAGCTAAGAGCGACTTACAAAATAATTTGAAAGTGCTTAGGCTTTTAGAAGGTAAGCCATTGCCCAAGCGCAAGGCGCATTATGTCTGCGCCGTGGCCTTGGCGGATAAAGACGGCTTGATCGGCGTAGTAGAGGGGAAGTGTTATGGCCGGATCGCTTTTGCACAAAAAGGTAGCCATGGCTTTGGTTATGATCCGTTATTCCTGATTCCTGGATACGGCAAAACCTTCGGCCAATTAGGCGAAGCGATTAAGCATAAAATGAGCCATCGTTTTCGCGCGCTTTCTAAGGCGCAAAAGATTATCCAGAAATATATTGAGAAGCAGAGAGCCAGTTGATATAATAAAATTTAAGAGATGGTTATATATTGGGTATACGTTTTACGTAGTTTGAAAGATAATAATTTTTATACCGGATTTACCGATAACTTAGAAAGAAGAATTATTGAACATAATCAAGGATTGCAGGAATCTACAAAAAGACGCATACCATTTGAGTTAATTTATTACGAATATTGTCTTAATAAGGATGATGCTATAGCTAGAGAGAAGTATCTTAAATCTGGCTTGGGTAAGAGATATATTAAGTCTAGATTAAGAAATTTTTTACTGAAACATAGATAGTTGATTTGGCTTGTGGCGTGGGGCGTGCCCCGTTGCAAGCCGAGATATTCCAGAGAAAGATTAGTCCGGCTTGCAACGGGGCGTGGCTCAGTTTGGCTAGAGCGCTTGCTTTGGGAGCAAGAGGTCACAGGTTCAAGTCCTGTCGCCCCGATATAGTCCTGTGAAGCAGGATAAATCTATTGACGAAGGTATTAAGTCCAAGTAACATAGAGCGATAATGCGCCTGTAGCTCAGTTGGATAGAGCAACTGCCTTCTAAGCAGTCGGTCGGCTGTTCGAATCAGCCCAGGCGCATTTACTTAAATTAAAATGCTAAAAATAAGCACAAAAGTAATTCCGACGCTTATTGCAATTTTTATCTGTATCTCTATATTGATTTATGTTTATTTAGTTTTTGTCGGCAGGTATTTAATTATTAAACAATTAGAGGAAATAACCGGCAGAAAAGTTACGATCAGCTCTTTTATAATTATTCCGCCTTTTAATGTCCGGGCCAGCGGTTTGGAAATTAAAGATTTGATGAAGGCGCAAAGGGTTTGGCTGGCGCCGAGCGTTATTTCTTTCATTACCGGCAATACCGGGTTTAATGAGATTTGTATTACTAAGGCCGAATTCATCTGGGAAAAACTGCCTAAGGTTAAACCGGCTCCCAGCCAGAGCCCTGCGCCGAGCGCGCCAGTTAAAGCAGCGAGTAAAAATATTTTTAGCGGTTATGGCCGACAGCAGTTTAAATCAGCCAATGATTTTCGGCTGGTAGTGAGGAATTTTTTGATTCGGGATAGCCAGGTTAAATTTACCGACAAAAGTTTGACCAACGGCCCGATCACGATCAATGTTAAAGGCCTGAATCTTGTTTTGAAAAACCTCTGTATGGTCAATCGTTCGGCAGTGACTAATTTTGAGCTGAAGGCCGGGATTCCCTGGCATGAGGGCCAGGAAGAAGGCAAGGTAAATTTGGAAGGCTGGGTGGATTTATTCAAAAAAGATATCCTGGCTAATTTGAATATCGAAGGTATTGACGGGGTTTATCTCTATCCTTATTATTCGCAGTGGGCGGATCTGGAAAAATCGCGCATCCAGAAGGCCAGATTGAATTTTACCAGCAATATCCACGGCTTGAATAATAAAGTTGACGCCGAGTGCCATTTGGAACTTACCGATATTGTTTTTAAGAAAAAAGAACCGGAAGTCAGCCAGGAAAAAGAAGAAAAGATCGCCTATGCGGTGTTGGATATGTTCAAGGCTGAGAACCAGGGAAAAGTGGTACTTGATTTCACCATCCATACCAAGATGGATAATCCGCAGTTCGGCATGGCTACGATCAAAGGGGCAGTTGAAGAGAAAGTTGCTGCTACGCGTAAGAGCCGCAACCGTCCGCTGGTAGGGGATGTTCTGGCTTTGCCGTTAAATATCGCCGGCGGATTTGTTAAGGGTGGCACGGAATTATCCAAGGCATTGATCGACGGGACATTTGCTGTGGGCAATGAAGTATTCAAGGCGGTAGACACTAGTTTTAAAAAAGAAAAGCCGAAAGAACCGCCAAAAGAAGAAGAGAAAAAATAGTTTTGTGGTGGCTATAGCTCAATTGGTTAGAGCACTAGACTGTGGCCTTATTTATTGATTTGACATTTTATCGGCTCTTTGATAAAATTAATCCATGATAAAAAGAAAATGTAAAATTTGTAGCAAAGTTTTTTACATTAAGGAATTCCACGCAAAAAAGGGATGGGGTAAGTTTTGTTCAATAAAGTGTCGTACAAAGGGACAGATTAAGGGTAAATGGGTTAAATGTGATTACTGCGGTAAACGAATTTGGAGGACTCCGAAAGATTTTAGGCGATCAGAAAGAAAGAAGTTTTTTTGTTCCGTGGGTTGCCATTGCTCTTGGGAAAATAAAAACGTAAGATATGGGGTAAATGCTCCGAATTGGGTTGCAGGAGTAACTGTTTACCGTACTTTATTAAAAAGATCAGGAATAATACAGAAATGTCGGCGCTGTGGCATAACCGATATAAGGGTTTTGAGTGTGCATCATAAAGACGGAAACAGAAGAAACAATAAGATAGAAAATTTGGAGTGGCTGTGTCGAAATTGCCACTGTATTATGCATTTGTGTTAAGTTTGTGGTGGCTGTAGCTCAATTGGTTAGAGCGTTAGACTGTGGCTCTAAAGGTTGCGGGATCGTTCCCCGTCAGCCACCCATAACATATTGTGGCACAATGATTTACAATAATTAAAGAAGGGGGGCGTTGCTATGTTTTCGAATGCGTCGAAAAATATAGAAACGCTCCTTTTGCTTGTATTTGGGCAGAACATTAAATATGTCAAGGCGTCCTAAAGGAAGATACCCTCAGAAAGGAAAAATATGATTAAAGTTAATTTATTTCAAAAAACCATAGTTTTATTTTTTATCAGCGCATTTTTTCTGTCAGGAGTGGCAATATCGGCTTTTGCCGAATCTAACGCAGGCAAGTCAAGCCCGCTTAAAAATGCGGTTATTCTGATTATCCGGCATGCGGAAAAGCCGACGGAGGGATTTGAATTGTCTCCGGCCGGCCAAGCGCGCGCCAAGGCTTACGCAGGATATTTTCAGAAATATATGATCGATGGAAAGCTGATAAAAATTGATTATTTATTTTCCACGGCTGATTCTCAAGAGAGCCATCGTCCGCGCCTGACTATAGAGCCGCTGAGTAAGTCGCTCGGCATGAAGATTGAGAGCCGCTTTCAGGATGATGATTTTGCAAAATTGGCTCAGGAGATTCAGGATCAGCCGCATGGACAAAATCTTTTGATCTGTTGGCATCACGGTAAGATCCCGGGGCTTCTTTCGGCGCTTGGCGCAGATCCGGCAAGACTTTTGCCCGGCGGCAAATGGCCAGGCGAGGTTTTTGGCTGGGTTATGCAGCTGCGTTATGATGAAAACGGCAAATTGTCCGATGCCAGGTGTATTGACGAAAACCTGATGCCCGGTGATTCGGATAAGCCATGTTTTTGTTGCGGAGGAGCCAATACCTAATTGTTTCGATTATCCGGAAGTAATAACCCCCAAACTATTTAGATTTTATTTATGACCTACAATCTTATTCGGTCTAGGCGCAGGACAATAGCGCTTATCTTAAGCCCTGACGCGACTTTAACTGTACGCGCGCCCAGGCGTTTGCCGCTAGAGTATATTGAGAAGCTGGTAAAAGAAAAAAGCGCTTGGATCGCTAGAAAGATTAAAGAGATCCAGGCGCGGCCTAAAGTCCAGCCGAGAGAGTTTGTTAACCAAGAACAATATAGAAAAGAGGCCAGGCAAAGAATAGAAGAGCGTGTTGTCTGTTACGCCCGACAGATGGGAGTTAATTACAAAGCGATTAGAATCAGTAGCGCGAAAAAATGCCTGGGTTCTTGCAGTTACCAAGGCAACTTGAATTTTAGCTGGAGGCTTAGCTTAGTACCGGCGCAGGTTTTGGATTATGTCGTAGTGCATGAGCTGGCGCATTTAATTGAGCACAACCATTCGCAGAGATTTTGGCAAAAAGTAGGAATATTTTTCCCCGAATATCGGCAAGCAAAAAAGTGGCTCAAGGATAATATTTACTCGTTGGGGGCATGATGAAAAAAATTATAATTATTTTTATAGTGATTTTTACGTTAGCAGGGGGGTTGTTTGTTTTTCGCAAGGCGGTTTTGGTTAAGATAGCGCAAAAGGTGTATTTGCGGCAAGGCCAGCCAATGAAGTTTGGTAATTATACCGTGGTGATAGATAAGATATCTGGCAATGAGTTCTCTGGTATAAAAATTAGCGGAGAAAACCGGGAATTAGCAGCCAATAGCGGAAGCTACGTATATTTGCCTAAGGAAAACTCGATCAGGTTTTGCCTGCTTGATGGTACTGCTCGGGATGGCGATCCGGCCAGCGCCAAGCAATTTCGCGTAATGACATTTAAGCAATTCTATATGAAAGTAAAATTACCGCAGGTATTGAAATATGAAAATAACTAGGAAGATTATAGATATAGTATTAATTGCAGTTTTGCTTTATCTATCCGCGCAGGTAAGTACCTTAGGCTGGAATTTTTTTCTGCCTGATATTAAAGTTAAGCCACATGACCTAGAGTTGCCAGAGCGCTTGCAGGCGCATACGCGTAAGCTTTCGCAAGATATCGGCCGGCGGAGTGTTTTTAATTATGCTGGCTTAGAGCAGGCAGCGGAATATATTATCCGCCAGCTTGAGTCATCCGGATACGATGTCAAACTGCAGGAATATTTTGTCATTGGCAAAAAAACCAAAAATATTATCGCGGCTAAATCAGGCGCTAAGTTTCCCGAAGAAATAATTGTGGTGGGGGCGCATTACGATTCTTATTTCAATCCCGGTGCGGATGATAATGCCAGCGGCGTTGCCGCGGTATTGGAATTGGCCGCGCTTTTAAAAAATGAAACCGTTGACAGGACGATTGAGTTTGTCTTTTTTGCCAATGAAGAGCCGCCATTTTTCCAAAGAGACGATATGGGCAGCCGCGTATTCACTAAAATCGCCAAAGAGTCGGGTAGGAATATCCGCGCCGCGATTATTTTCGACATGATCGGCTATTATTCTAATCGGATTAATTCGCAAAGGTATTTTCCTTTGGGCGGGGTATTTTCGCCCAATAAAGCTAATTTTATCGCGGTATTCGCCGATTCCGAGCACCGTCAGTTTGCTGAAAGAGCCGTAAGCTATTTTCGCAATAGCCCGTCGCTATTCCCGATCAGGGCATTGATCCTTGATTTTCAGCCCAGCGTGGACTTTAGCGATCATTGGTCGTTTTGGAAAGAAAATTATCCGGCAATTATGGTTTCGGACACGGTTTTTTTAAGGTATAGCAATTACCATAAAGATTCCGATACCTGGGAAAAGCTGAATTACCAAAATATGGCTTGTGTGGTAGAGGGTTTCCGGTCTGCGATTATTGGAATAGCCGATAATTAGTGTCCCGCCTGCGGCGGGATTTCGCTAAATTGCGCCCTTGGCGCATTTTAGTGCTCAAAAAAATAAGTTGACAAGATTGAAAATTGTGTTATACTTCTTTTCGATAGTAATAAGAGATTAGAAGTCTTAGGCCGCAGGGACAGATATCTCAACCTTGCGGTTTTTTTTGTAGTTCATTGCTCCCGTTAGTAATCGAAGATTCTAGCAGGACAAGGCAGTAAGATTTCTAACGGGATTTACTATTAATATTGAGGAAAGAGAGGTAAATAGTAATGGCAAAAGGAACAGTAAAATGGTTTAACAACCAAAAAGGTTATGGATTCATTACTCCGGAAGAAGGTAGCGATGTATTTGTGCATCATACCGCGATCCAGGGTGAAGGATACAAATCCTTAGAAGAAGGTCAGAAGGTCGAGTTTGAGATCGAAAAAGGCCCTAAGGGTGAGCAGGCTACCAAGGTAGTCAAGCTATAACCAGCAGCAAAAATAAAGCCCCGAAACATATACCTGAACAAAAGTAATATTTAAGGTAAATGTTTCGGGGTTTTTTATTGCATAAACCAGCGGTTAAGTTATAATAAAGTTTAATTATGCTAAAAAAGCTTTATAAAAAGGAGAAAAATCTAAATGGGTAAAAGCATTAGGGGGACAAAAACCGAAAAAAACTTATTAGCCGCCTTTGCCGGAGAATCGCAGGCGAGAAACCGTTATACTTATTTTGCTTCTGTGGCCAGAGAAGAAGGCTTTGAGCAAATCGCCAATATTTTTACGGAGACCGCGGAAAATGAAAAAGAGCATGCCAAGGTATTTTTTAAACATTTAGAGGGCGGAGACGCAGAAATTACCGCTACTTATCCGGCCGGCATGATCAAGGATACCAAGAGCAATTTAGAGGCAGCGGCTGCCGGAGAGAATATGGAGTGGACTACGCTTTATCAGGATTTTTCTAAAATTGCCAAAGACGAGGGTTTTGCGGAAGTGGCGCGTTCTTTTGAGCAAGTTGCTAAGGTAGAGAAGTTTCATGAAGCGCGGTACCGTAAGTTGATTAATAATATTGCCGACGGAGAAGTTTTTAAAAAGAAATCAGCGGTTAAGTGGCATTGTATTAACTGCGGATATGTGATTGAAGGCATTGACGCGCCGCGTGAATGCCCGGCCTGTAAGCATCCGCAAGCATTTTTTGAGCAGCTGGCAGAGAATTACTAATAGGGGAGGAAACATGAAAAAGGCGTTAGTTTTAGCAATCGGGCTGGTTATGTTAAGCGCGGTAAATGCTTTTTGCGTGGATATCGATGCGATGATGCCGGTATTAAAAGACGCTAAAGACGGCATTAGGGCGAACCTAGTGTCTTTAGACAATGACCTTTCTGCGGCCGCTGAGCAAATAGCCAAGCTTGATTTTAAATCCCCCCAAGCGCGCCAGATTTTATCTAGTTTGGGTAAAGATCGCAATTATGTAATTGACTGCAGCATTATTGACGTTAGCGGCAAGATGGTTGTGGTTGAGCCGGCGGAATACGCTAAATATGAGGGCTCGGATGTTAGCAAACAGCCAGAAGTGATCGCTTTGCAGCGTGATAAAAAACCGATGTTGAGTAATATTGCGCATTCAGTTGAAGGAATCGACGCGGTACTTTTTCAATACCCGATGTTTTCCGCTGATAAAGAATTTATCGGTTCGTTAAGCGTCCTTATAAAACAAGACGCGCTTTGCGCTAACGTTGTTGAGCCGTTAGTCGCGGATATCCCCTGTAAGATTTGGATTATGCAGAAAAACGGCCAGATTGTTTATGATCCTGACTCGAATCAGATCGGCAGGAATATCTTTCTTGATGAGATGTATAAATCGTTTCCGGCTTTAGTTTCTTTTTCCCGGACCGTATCTTTATCAGAAAGCGGAGCCGGTTCCTATAAGTTTTACACCAAGGGTTTTAATGACACAACCATTGTAGAGAAATACACGGCTTGGGATACGGTATCTTTATACGGCATTCAATGGCGGGTGATTGTAATGGAGGCTCAAGCCGCGGCGCCGGCTAAAGCCGAAGATAAGGAATCTCCGCCTAAAAAGTAATTTTTTAAAGAATAGTTTATGCTACAATAAATAACATGCTTAAAAATAAAGGCAAAAATTTTATGTTAAAGGCGTTAGTTACGCTTGGGCTTTTATTTTTAATGCTCTATGCTAATTTTTATTCGGTAAGAAGAATGGAAGAGCATGCCATGAGTGCTTTTTTTTATCAGCGGCTTTGCGTGGCTTATGACTTTGCTCAAGATCAGGGCATGCATCGGGAATTAGCTAAGGCCTTGGCGGAAATCAGGTCTTCGCAGCGTTTAGCATTTGCCAAAGAGTTCGCGGCGAGGCTGGAAAATATGCCAGACCGTGGGAAGTTCTTAAGAGATTCTTTGGAGAAGGAAAAAGCAGCTTTTCTCCAGTTTAAATTTTTACGCGAAGTAGCTATGAATTTACTTTTAGCATTACTCTTGCTGCGTATTCTGCTTAACCGTAAAAAAAACCGAAAATAATTAATTTATTTGCTTAATGCCAGCTGAAAAGCTCGCTTTTGATTTTTCCGTTTCCGGGACGCTCTGCCTAAATTTAAGCGGAGAGTGGGTGATTCCTGCCGGGATGCCTTCTTTAAAAGAGGTTTCCCGGCAGTTTTCTATTCGTACGGATATCAAGCGGATTATTTTTACAATTGCCACGGATTTTAAATGGGATAGCGCTTTTATCGCTTTTTTAATTAGTTTAGCCAGTGAATGTCAGCACCGGAAGATTGATCTTTCTATAGATGGCTTGCCGCAACTGGCGCAAAAACTTTTCGCGATTACCGCTAAGCTCCGCCAGCCGTTGATTGTTCGCCCCGCCCTTCAGGAAAAATTCTTAGAAAGAGTTGGAGAAAGAACACTGCAGGTTAGAGCGGGCGCGGTTTCCGTGCTCAGCTTCTTAGGGGAAATCGCTTTTGCTTTTATGAAGATGTTTAGCGGCAAGGCCTATTTTCGCTGGGAAGATTTTATTCTGATTACGCGCAGATGCGGGGTGGACGCCTTGGGCTTGGTGTCTTTGATCAGTATTTTAGTCGGGATGATTCTGGCTTTTATCGGCGCGATCCAGCTAAGGATCTTTGGCGCGCAGATCTATATCGCCGATATCGTTGGTATTGCTATGGTGCGGGTAATGGGCGCGGTAATGACTGCGGTGCTGATATCCGGCCGCACCGGCGCATCTTTTGCCGCCGAGCTGGGGATTATGCAAACCAATGAAGAGATTGACGCCCTTAAGACATTCGGAATTAATCCGGTAGAATTTCTGGTTTTGCCGCGCGTTTTGGCATTAGTGATTATGATGCCGCTTTTAACCATTTACGCGGATTTAATGGGCATACTCGGAGGATTCATCATTAGCATAGGTATGCTGGGTTTAAATCCGGTAGAATATTGGAACCATACTCAAGCGGCGATAAAATTAAATACTATTTGGATTGGATTGATTCATGGTTTTGTTTTTGGGATAATTGTGGCGATCTGCGGCTGTTTGCGCGGGATGAACTGTGAGCGCAGCGCTGAAGGGGTGGGGATTGCTACTACTTCGGCAGTAGTCAGTGCGATTACCAATATCGTGATTGCTACGGCGATTATTACGTATGTTTGTCAGGTTATAGGAGTGTAGATGGCGGAAACAGTTATTGAGGTGCGCAATCTGGATTTAGGTTACGGCGACCTGCCGGTAATGCGCAATTTAAATTTTTCCGTGCGTAAGGGGGAGGTTTTTGTGGTTATGGGTACCAGTGGCTGCGGCAAAAGCACTTTGCTTAAGTCTCTGATCGGCTTAAAAGAGCCGCAAAGGGGAGATGTTTTATACTGCGGTAAAAATTTCTGGCTTGCCAGCGAGACAGAACTGGAAAAAATAATCCGTAGTTTTGGCGTGCTTTATCAGGGCGGCGCTTTATGGAGTTCGCTTACTTTGGGCGAGAATGTCGCTTTGCCTTTGCAGCTTTATTCGGATTTATCCGAGGAACAGATTAAAGAATTGGTAGCCTTAAAACTTTCTTTGGTTCGTCTGTCCGGATATGCGGATTTTTATCCGGGAGAATTATCCGGCGGAATGCGTAAGCGCGGCGGCTTGGCGCGCGCGCTTGCCTTAGATCCGGAAATTGTTTTTTTTGACGAGCCGTCTTCCGGGCTTGACCCGTTAAGCGCTAAGATGCTCGACGATTTGATCCTGGAGCTAAGGGATATATTGGGCGTAACGGTAGTAGTAGTAACGCATGAGCTGGCCAGTATTTTTGCGATTGGCGATAACGCGATACTGCTTGACGCGGAAAGTAAGACTATGATTGCTCAAGGCCCGCCCAAAGATTTATTGGCGAGTTCTCGGGACGGGCGGGTAATTAAATTTTTGACCCGCGGAGTAAAATAAGGAGCTAACCCATGAAAGCATCAAATAAAACAATGATCGGCGCGTTTGTAGTCGGGGCGGTAGTTTTATTAATAATTGGCGTTGTGGCCTTTGGTTCGGGTTCGCTGTTTAAAAAGTCGGATAAATATACGCTTTATTTCTCCCGTTCCGTCAAGGGGCTGACTACCGGAGCCCCGGTAATTTTTAAAGGTGTTAAATTGGGGACGGTTGACGGGATCGACCTTGTTTATGACCCGGAGAATGATGATGAATTAATTGAGGTGACCATTGACGTTAATTTATCTTATGTTCGCGGTGTTCCCGAGACCTTGGGTTATCCCGATTACAATAGTTTTATCAAACGTGGCTTGGCAGCTAAGTTAGATATGCAAAATTTTGTTACCGGGCAGCTGATGATTGCTTTTGGATTTTATCCAAATCAGCCGGCAAAGATGCATAGTAAACTGAAGCCAAGGTATCCGGAATTACCCACGCTTCCTACTTCTCCGGATATCTTTGAGGCGATGGATGAGGTCCCGATTAAGGAAATTTCCACTAATTTAAACCAAGTAATTGCTACGTTAAATAAAGTAATGACTCCACAGAGCTTTACGGAAATAGATATTGCGATTAAAGAAATGTCCGGGGCAGCGCGCTCGGTGCGGCTATTAACCGAGTATTTGGAAATGCATCCGGAAGCGTTTTTGAAAGGTAAGCAGCACTTTAAAGGAGAGGCGAAATGAGAGAAGATAAATTTCTGTTTTTTGTTGGCTTGGCGTTTTTTATCCTGTTTTTGTCCGGATGTGTTTCTGTTTCTGATAGTCCGTCACCGCGTAAATATATGCCGCATGCCATAAGCAAGGATAAATTAACCCAGAAGCTTGAGCTGAAATCAAACACCATTATCGGGGTCGGCCCGATTAGGGTGCCGGAATATTTAGACCGGCCGCAGATAGTCACGCAAGATAAAAATAACCTTACTCATTTCGCGCAGTTTGACCGTTGGGCAGAGCCGATTGACACGGCCTTAACGCGCGTAATCGACGAAAATTTGTCGGCTATGCTTGTTAACGCCGATGTGATGAAATTCAGCTGGAGCATATTTATACCGGTTAAATATCAGGTAGCTGCCGATATAATACAGCTGGAAAATAATTTGGAAGGCAATTTGAGAATGGTCGTGCAGTGGAATGTATTTGATTTAGATAAAAAAGAGTTAGTTTTTACCAAACGGTCGGAAATTACTCAACCAATCCAGCCGCCGGATTATTTTGGTTTGAGCGAAGCGCTGAGCCAGGCCTGCATTAAGCTAAGCTATGAAATGGCCGCAGAGGTTGCCGTGTTAGTTAACGGAGGAGGAGTGTAGTGTTAAGAAAACTTTTTTTAATTTTTATTACCGGGTTTGCATTGCTGGGAGTTTACGGCTGTATTGCTTTAATGGCGGCTACCGGGCAGATCAGTAAAGCCCAGCAGGTTTTTGACGCCGACTATTTTTCCACCGTAAAAGCGGTAAGATCTGCTTTGAGGAGCCAGAATATAACTTTGGTTAAGGCAGTGTTCGAAGATGATCACGCCAGGATTAAGGCAAGGTATAATCAAGAAAAATTCGTTTATATTAATTTATTAAAAATTAGCCAGACGCAGACCAAAGTTGAAATAGCTATCGGCCGCAGCGATGCGGATAAAGAGAATCAGGAAATTCTTTTAAGGTCTATTGCGGAGACTCTGGCCATGCCGGATAGTCGGCAGGAGGATGATGGCGGAGCGCAGAATACTTCCGTATTGCCTTAAGTCGTATAATTAACCGGACATTCGAAAAACAGAAGGTATAATATGCAGGCAGCTTATGACAAAATAGCTGAAGATTATCAGGAGTGTTTGGCCAGCGAAAAAAGAAGATGTTCTTTGGAAGAAACTTTTTTTGGCTGTTTAGGCGATGTCCGGGATAAGGCGGTTCTGGATTTGGCTTGCGGAGAAGGATGCGTTAGCCGCAAAATCAAAAAACTCGGCGCGCAAAAAGTAGTGGCGGCGGATATCTCTTGGAAAATGCTGGCGATCGCCCGCCAGGAAGAAGAAAAAGAATGCTTAGGCGTAAAATATTTTTGCTGCAACGCCTCCCAGCTGCCCAAAGTAGGAGAGTTTGACTTAGTCAGCGCGGCCTATTTGCTGCATTATAGTAAAACCAAGGAAGAATTAAATAAAATGTGCGCGAATATTTACGCCAATCTTAAATCCGGCGGCCGGCTGGTTACTTTAAATCTTGATCCGCGCAATCCCCTGCAGCCGGAAAGCCGTTATGACTCGACTATACTCTCGGACGGCCCGTTGCAAGAGGGTTCAATTTTAAAAGTTACCTTATATAGGAATGGTAAGCCAACCTGCCGGTTTGAAAATTATCATTGGGAAAAGCAAACTTATGAAAACGCGTTTGGGCAGGCTGGCTTTAGCCAAATCCGCTGGCATGCGATAAGGGTTTCTCAGGAAGGCATTGCTAAATTTGGATTAAAATTCTGGGAAAATTACCTTAAGCAGCCGGGCGTAATCGTGATTGAATGTATTAAGTAACTAATGGTATAATAATATTTATGCGTAAATCCGGTTTTACTCTTATCGAAACAATTATTGTCTCTTTGGTAATTGGCATTATCGCAATCGTGGTTTTGACTGATATTACCAAGTCGCTTTCGGCTAATCGGCTGGAAGCAGCCAAATGGAAATTAAAGAGCGATATTATTTATGCGCAGAGTTTAGCCGTAACTCAGCAGGCCAACCACGGCGTAATTTTTAATCCCGGCAGTAATCTCTATTCCGTATATAAAACCACTACTTCTAATATAGTCAATGACCCGTCTTCACATAGTTTAATGACCACTAACTACAATACTGAGTCAAATTTCCAAGGCGTACAGATTAATGCGGTAAGCCTAGGCAGCCCGAATACTGACCGTTTGGAATTTGATAGTTTCGGGAGGCCATATTCAGATGGCGGAGTAACTCCTTTAGCCGCTGACGGTACGGTTACCTTAAGTTATGGCGCTTCTACTGTAACAGTTACAATTGCTAAAAATACCGGTAAGGTGAGCGGATGAAAAAGCGCG
>JAKAMF010000030.1 GCA_021813045.1 bacterium
AAAATGATCTTCACGGTTCATCGCGATAATCTTTCCGGAATAAATATTCTCTGCAGCGGGCAAAGCAGCGGATGCCACAGCCTGCTTAGGCCTGACAATAATCGGCGGAAGCTCCACTATTCCGGCGATCGGCGCTTTAGCTGTAGTCGGCGCGGGCAAAACAGGCGCGCTAACCGGCGCTGCCGGAACTGCTTCCGGAGCCGAATCATCGGACTTATCTTTAAGCATCTGGCTCATCTGTTCATATTTCTTTTTAAAGAGCTCATGCTTAGATTTTAAATCAGCTAACTCTTTTTCAACCGCTTTCTTTTGGCTGCTCAGACTATCAACTTGCTTCTTTAAAGCATCGCCCTGCGTGCCGAGCGACCTCAAACGTTCGGCCAAATCCTGGCGCGCCTTATCTGCCATTTCAAATTTTTTGTTTAATTCTTCTTTCTCCGCCGTAGCGCGGTCCAAATCATCTTTCGCCAAGCTGAACTTTTCTTCCAACCGCCTCTTTTCTAAACCCAGGCCGTCCATTTGTTTAGTCAGGCCGGAAATATCCGTCTGCAGTTTTTCTACCTGGCGCTCAAGAGTCTGCTTAGTGGTATTAAGCTGAAAAATAATAAAAAAACTTACTAACAATAATACTGTTAAGCCGATTACCGCAAGCTTAATTTTCTTATCCATTTATCCCCCTTTTACCATAATTGAGCAAATAATTTTTGCATCACTAAACTGGCTGCGCCCAAAGCCACCGCATTTTCCCTCAAGCGGGAATAAACAATTTTTAAATTTTCGGTTACTTCACGAAAAGCCCAGTCTTTAACCGTGGCATTGACCTGGTTTAAAAAAACTTCGCCCGCTTCTTCCAATCCGCCGCCGATAACTACTACTTGCGGATTAAGCAAATTGACCAAAAGGGCTATCTTTACCCCTAACCGCTTGCCGGCGTTTTCTAAAGCGGCGATCGCAATTTTATCCTGATTTTTCGCGGCGTTAAAAACGCTCTTTAAATCAATATTATCTATTTTCGCGCCGGTCAGGCTAAGAAATTTAGCTGTGGCCTCTTTATTTTTGTTCAGCATTTTCCTAACGTCTTCGACAATGCCTAAATCCATTTCCCAGCGCTTAACAAAACATTCAGCTCCGGCATCGCATTTAAAAGCGTCCTGCTCTTTAAAATTATAAACCGAAACTTCTCCGGCGTAACCGTTAGTCCCGGTGTAAACTTCTCCGTTAGCCATAATCCCGCAGCCAACACCGGAAAACATATAAAGGACATTTTTATAACCGCGGTCCAGATCTAACCAATGCTCGCCAAAGCAGGCGCTGGTCGCGTCGTTTTCAATTAAAACCGGCAGGTTAAATTCTTTTTCAATCAACTCAGCCAACGGCAGATCCACAGAAGCGTAAGTATAATAATGATCCATCTTCTGCGGCCAGTGAATTGCGCCGTCTTTTTTATTGACTAAGCCGGCGATCCCCACGCCGATACCGCGCAGGTTTCCGGAGTATTCTTTGGAACGGCGGAATATTTCGCGGATGATCTCTAAGAGGCCCTCAGTAATTTCTTTTACCGAAGCGCGCGGCCGGGCGATCTGAGTCTTGGTCACGATGTTGCCTTTTAGGTCCACTAAAAGACCGACCATATTCATCAGGTTTAGGCCCACGCCAATACAATAACCTGCATTAGCGTTTAAATCCAAAAGTGTCGGCCTTCTGCCGCCCTCCGAAACATCAAGTTCTTTCTCGTAAACCAGGTTATGCTTGATGAATTCGTCAACATAATTAGAGATGGTCACCACATTGATGCCCATCTCTTTAGAAATCTCCGGCCGGCTGATCGGTCCGCGCTTTCTTAAAATTTCCAATATATCAATACTGCGTCTTTCTTTTTCGGAAAATTCTTCTTTCTTTAGGTCGAGAGAACGCATAAGGGTTTTGCGCCTTTCTCCGTGGCTATGAATAATCAAATTTAGTTTCTTTTGATTATTATTTTATACCACAAATCACATAAGTCAAGTATTTTTAATAAGATGGGGTATTAGTTGACGTCTATAATCTCAAAACTACGGTCAACTACACCGGAAGGAGACACTACCACAAGGTTCGCCACTTTGGGGCCTTTGGACGGATAATCTGTTTCAAAAGAAAACTGCTCAACGGTAGGGATGGCGCTGCCTAAGGAACCGGACCAATAATACTGCAGCTGCGCGTCCATACAGCCGGTCTGGCCGGCATAAGCCGTAGCGTTTAAGCTAAGCTTATCCGCCGGCTTAGGCAGAAAATTATTTACCTGCAGATTTATTTTATTCATAGTCAAGTTTTTGTTTTCCGGCTTGAAACAAGCATCGAGAAAAAGTTTCAAATTATATTCAATGAGCTTCTTATTTTTTATCTCGGCGAGCCGGTCCTGACTAAACTTAACAATTTCCTGATATTCCTTGGCTTCTTTGGCGTTTTCTAAAAGTTTATTATAATAATTCTGCGCCTGCTCAAAGTTGCCTTCCCACTGATTCAATAAACCTAAATGATATAAACTGGAAATACTATAAATATCGGTTTGGCCCTGGCTGGTTTTTTCTAAAGCATCTTTGGCTTGTTTTAGATCGCCAAGCGCATAGGCATCGATAACGCTGATCTTGTAATTTGCCGCGCTGGCATAGGCTGTCTTGGGAAAACGATTCAGCAAAACCAAATATACCTCTTTAGCCCGAGGATAATCCTTAGCCTTTTCCAAATTCCAGGCGCGTAAATAAATTGATTTTTCGTCAAACGCCTCCCATCCACCAACCTCTTCCATTTTTTTAAACATCTTCTCGGCAAAAAATAAATCTTTTGCATTAGGGCTTTGAACGGAAAATTTCATGGCGATTTCTTTCAGCTCTGCCAAAAGCCTTTCTTTAGAAATATTCTTACTGATTTTTTCAATATAATTTTCATAAACCGCCTCGGCTAAATCAACATTTCCTTCCTGATAAAACCCATCTGCCGCTGCCTTAAGGTCATATTCGCTCATTTGAGTATTAGCCAGGCGCGCTACGTAAATTTTGTAAAGTTCCCGGGCGTCTGGTTTGCGATCAGACAGCTGTAATTGATCGGCGACATTTTTGATCGCGGTCATATCACTGCCATGTTTGGCAAACTGCCGGCAGGCATCCATCAATCCGTTAAACTCCGCCTCCGGATCGCCCTCCTGGGTTTCCTTGGTCAATTTCCAAAGCAAAAGCCGGCTGTAAATGTTTGCCGGATCGGTAACCTGACTTTTGGCAATCGCGTTTTGCAAAGCAGCGGTAATTTCCTGACGCCAAGCCGCGCCCTTATTAAAATACTCATTCCAATCTTGAAGCTGTTCCGCGGCTTTAAGCTGCTGATAGCGGCAATAAGCAGAATAATAATCCGCGGGCGCTTCTAAATCCTTATTTTTTTCTTTAAGCCCAATCATACAACTAACGCATTCATCATACTTGTTTTCTTTAAGAAATTCCCCGGCTAAGTCATTAAAAGAAACATAGACCCGGTGCGGATCGTCGTTGGCGATCTGTTTTTTTAATACCTCTATTTTATTGGCGGCATATAAGGCGCAAGGCGCAAGACACAGGGCACAAACAAAGAAAGATGTAATTAAGATTGCGGATTTTTTCATTTTTTACCCCTCTTATTTTTTACTTCCAGCACCGGTTTTTTCCAGAAATCCCTGATCACATAATACGCTTTGCGGGGGATACGCTTATTAATGCCGCCTTCTAATTGTTCCGACAAGGCCACTATGCCAAACCATTCTTCATTCATATTCTTATTGTTCTTGGCCTTAATATCAAAATAATAACTGCCGTTAGACCAGTTAGATTCAGTATCATGGGTTTTCCATTTTTCCTGGTCGTATTCATTATGTTTCCACCACTCATCGGTCCATTCAAACATTGTCCCGCCCAGGCAGTTTCCCGCCCCTTCCAAATTACCGGATAAATTTAAATAAATCTGCCGCCATTGATTCTCCAAGAAAAACGCCTGTATATTCTGATCCTCTTTTTCCAAAGCAGCATCATAGGCATCCGCGCCAAACTCAGCCAGCAAAACCGGCTTATCAAAAATAGAGCGTAAAGAGCGGAAAAGATTGCCGAATGTCTTGCCACGATAAATAATCAAAGCCACTAAATCAACATCTGGGCAGGCCTGCTTAGCGGTTTCCAGGCCGACTAATTCGCCGTTGCCTAAAGCCACCGGATGATTAGGATCTATTTGATGTATTTCGCGGGTAAGGTCATTAACAA
This sequence comes from bacterium, assembly GCA_021813045.1. Taxonomy (GTDB): domain Bacteria; phylum Omnitrophota; class Gorgyraeia; order Gygaellales; family Profunditerraquicolaceae; genus JAKAMF01. Next base: position 4,257 of record JAKAMF010000030.1, read on the forward strand.
AACCATAATAGATCCCCGCGCGCATATCGCATCTTTTCTTAACATCAGTGATTTTATCTAAATCCGGAGTGGTCCAGGGATTGACCCTTTCGGTAAAAGAATAATTATTTTCATTGCCTAAGATCCACATCAAAATGCCCGGTTCGTCTTTATAGTTGGCAACCATCTCTAAAACTTGTTTTCTGACTTTCTCCCTGAATTCCTTATCCCCGTAAGCCGGACAGGGATATTCCCAAAAACCGAGCCAACTGCCTAAAATAGTCCGTATTCCGTATAATTCGTATAAGTCCCTAATTACTTTTTTAACGCTTTCCGGATTCTCGCCGGGTTGGTAAACCCTGATCGTATTAATGCCCATTTCCTGCATTAGTTTTCCGTCCACCAGCCACGGTTTATTCGGATCAGACCACCAATCGTATTCATAGCTTTGTCCGATAGGAACCGGGCTGTAGCAAACACCCTTGACAATAAAAGGTTTATTATTAACAATCAGACGGTAATTGCCCTTGCCGATATCTTGGATATAAACGGCTTTTTTGGGCCGCGAGGCCATGCCCAATAAAAGAAAAGACACAAGGCACACGACGCACGGCACAAAAACAAACCTATTCTTGTGCCCCGCGCCCTGTGCCTTGTGTCCCTTCATTTTTTTAAACTCCCTTATTCGTACTTTATCTCATCCAGATAGAAAGTTGCTCCGTCCGGATTAACGTCAATGTTGGTTGCCCAGCAAAACCCACCGATAATATAGGACATATCTTTCCCCTTAAGATCGATGGTGTATTGGGTCCATTCCTTGTTTAAAACAACCGGCCCGATGGTCGCGGTATCAGAATCAGAATATTCACCCATGATCCCGCCGACTTTAAACTCGTTGATAACTTCTCCGCCCTTGGCGCCGCGCGCCCAAAAGGTGAGCTTAGTTGCTTTAGCAAGGTCAAAACCCTTATCAACATTGCCCCAGTTGTTTGCCGGATTCTGCCAGTAAATACCTGCCCAGCGGGTGCCGGAAACATCATTATAGGCAATCTTAATACAAGTGTCGCCAAGATACGGGTCTTCTTTATTGTTACCGTCATATTTAATATCCTTAGCTGTATTAGCGTCAGGCATCCAACCGGAAGGAATAAAATGGTTGGTTGACGAACGGCTGTCGGAATAAACATAGAACGGCATTGCTTCTTGTTTCTTGCCCTCTGGTTTAAGCGCAGGGTCAACTTCAAACTTGATATCATCCAGATAGAAAGTTGCTCCGTCCGGATTAACATCGGCATTAGTAACCCAGGCAAATCCGCCGCTGACATAAGAAAGGTCCTTGCCGGCAAGGTTTACCGTATATTCTTTCCAGGTATCAGTTAACTCAATCGGGCCGATTTCCACATCGCAGGAATCCGGATAAGGGGCCTTTGGGTCAATACCGATCCCGCCGACTTTTATCTTCTGAATAACCTCACCACCCTTGGCGCCGCGCGCCCAAAAAGTGAGTTTGGTCATACCGGTCAAATCATAACCGCCTTTTTTCGCGCCCCAGTTCTGCGCCGGATTTTGCCAATATACTCCGGCCCATCCTTTGCCTTGCGTTTTCTGCCCGGAATAAATAAACTGGATACAGGTTGTGCCGCCATGGGGATTATCGGTTGATTTATCGTTCATCTTGATATCGCCATAGTCGCCCATCCATCCGCTGGGAATATAATGATTACCCGCGGTTTGCCGATCGCCGTAAATCTGAAACTCTTTTACTGCTTCTGTTGACTTAGTTTCAGCTGCGGTCGTCTGCGCATAGCCGGAAATTACCAGCCCGAACGCGAACGCCACTGCCAAAACCATAATGCTAATCTTCTTCATTTCCCACACCTCCTTGCATAGAAAATGCACGCCGACCAATCCGATATGGCCGGGTGTTCTATTTTTTGTTAATTTATTTTTAATTTTTGATATTTGCTTTTTGATCTTTGTTACCCTCCTTTCACCTCCAGAGTTTTTTGTAAGTAAAATATACTTTGCGTAATTGCCTTAAAAACGGGCTTTTGCTCCCATTGCCCTGGCTGCAAATCCCCAGCCATTCCTCATGCATCTGTCCGTCGGGAAACGGGCCGGCCCATAGGCCTTTAGTGTCATGCACTGACGGCTCATAGCCCTTCCACCACTCATCCAGCCATTCAAAGGCTACCGCGCCCAAGGCATTGCCGGCGCCGCCGTGAAACGCTGAATTATTTATAATATCTTCCCAGGAATTCTTATGATATTCCGCCTGTAAAACCTCGGCTTCTTCTTCAGTCTTGCCCTGCGCAAAAGCCGGACAGCCGTATTCCGTGATAAACGCCGGCCGGTCAGTCATTTCTTTTACCTGTTTCCAAAACGAACCAAAACCGTAATCCCCGCGATAGGCGTTAGTGCCGAAAATATCAATATCCGGGGCATCCACCGCATATTTATCCAGATATAAAATATCTCCGCTGGCGATCGCCACCGGATGATTGGGGTCTATCTCTTTAATTGCCAAAGCCACTTCATTGGCGAATTTAAAAAACGTGTCCGGATCTTTATCCGCGTTGCAGGCGTAGCCATAGACATTTTCATTGCCTAAAAGCCAAAAGAGGACAAACGGCTCATTCTTATATTCCTCAACCATACTAAGCACCGACTGCATCATATTCTTTCTGTGCTCGGGGTTACCGTAATCGGTCCCGGGATTCCAAGGCGCTCCCGAACCCAGCGCGTACTTACCGAGAAAATCTCCCATAATCACACGAATGCCGTATTTTTCGTACATCTCGCGCAACAATTCTTTATCTATGCCAAATGGCTGATGGTATATCCGGATAGTATTAACCCCCATATCTTTCATCAGGCGAAAATCACCCACCGAAGGCTCATTAGCGTCCTGCAGATTGTTTTTGTTACGGTCAACAAAAGCATCATACGGGCCGTCAATTTTAGTATTCTGATTAAAATCATCCTTCATCCAATCGGTCTGCGTACCTTCATCCGGGGATTGCCCAACCTTAGTCGGAGCGTAAGTTACGCCCTTGATAATATAGGGTTTTCCATCAACCAGCAATTCCCAATCACCGGTCTCATACTGAACCAAATGCACCCGGCCTTTACCTAAGCGCCTCTTGATACTTAAGTATTCTTTAGACGGCTTGGGTTTAATCTTATCTAAAGGATTAACTTTGACAAAGCTTCCCGGGTTAGTAATCACGATGTCATTGGAAACATCATTATCAAAACCGTTGATGATCTTGATATCCGCGCCATCGAGTTTATAGCCGATCTCCGGGTGCTTACGCAAGAGAAAATTTATTTTGGCGATCGAGGCCTGGCCGATATACCAGGGTGTATGCCAATAAGTCCAGCCATAGCTGGAAGGATAATGCACAACGATCGCGTAATAGCATTTGATCGCATGTTCGATCAAGCCGGATTTTTCCAGGATCAGCGCGGTATAAAACATCTTCACGCCCTGCGGCTCCGGGGCCGTGGCCCATTTCAAGAATGCCGCTTCCAGGTCCGGGCTCTGCACAAAATCCCAATGGTCGCCCTCTAAGCGTTTTTCCTTGAGTACTTTTTTATACTCCGGATCCCATCTGATCGAACTGGTGTTCGGATAAATGCCTTCGCCGACCGCTAAACTCAAACCCTCTTGATCATTAACAATATACTTATAATCTTTCGTGCCGACATTTTCAAACCTGCCGTATTTAGCGTAATCAACAATCTCTTCTTTGCCCGGCTCGTAAAGCGTAACCCGGGTCGGCAATTGGCTGACCGGTTTTTTCGGCTTGACTGCCGCACCGGCTGTGCCGAGTTTCGGTTTGTAATCCGGCTTTAATTTAATAATGCTTTCCTCGGCCGCTTTGGCTACCTGCCAAAACCAGCCGCGCGGATCCCAAGCCTGGCCAAAGGGATATTTATCTACCACTACCTCAAACGCCTTTACCGCTTCTTCATTCTTCCCCTGATTGCGGAAAGATTCACCTTGAATAAAATAAGCCGTAGCAACATCATTTAACGCAGAAGCCGACTCAATATCTTTCCGGTCTTTCGGCAGTTTTTTTAAAGCTGCCTGCTGTTTATCCGCCTCGTCCTTATAGAGGTCAATTAACTCCTGCGTATATTTAAATGTCTCTTCGACATTCTTCTGGCCATGGCTGTGCCAGGCCTTGACGATCAGCTCGCCCGATGTCGGCTTGGCCTGGGCAAAGGCAAAAGCCAAAAATGAAAAAGTTAGGCCGCAAGTTAAAAGTAAAATTTTTCTCATCCGACCACCGCTCCCTGAGTTACGCCTTTGACAATATACTTCTGCATTAATAAGTAAACCAATATAATAGGTAAGGCGGTAATCGTCAGCCCTGCCATTAAAAGCGGATAACGGGTAATAAATTCGCCCTGGAAAGTCATCAAGGCCACCTGCAAAGGCATCAGCGGCTTGGAATCAAAAATGATCAAAGCCAGAACGTATTCGTTCCAAACATTCAGCGCGTTAAAAACCACTACTACCGCCAAAACCGGCTTGGCCAAAGGCAGGGCGACATGCCACCAAATCCCCATCTTGGAACAACCGTCAATGCGCGCGGCATCTTCCAATTCTTTAGGCATTTTGTCAAAGAATGTCTTTAATAAAAATATGCTCGTGGAAAGCCCGACGTTGATCATACAAAGAATATAGCCGAACGCAGTATTGCGTAAGTGCAATTTAGTTAAGAGCACATAAAGCGGAACAAAGCTCCCGGGGATCGGTATCATCATGGCTGCCATAAAAACATAAAAGATCAGGTTTCTCCCGGGAAATTTTAAACGCGAAAAGGCGTAGGCCGCCATAGAAGAAACCACAATGATCCCGACAACTACCGCAGTGGTGTAAAAAATACTATTTAAAAAGTTCCTGCCGAATCCGCCTTCGATCCAGGCATAGTAATAATTCTCGAAATGAAACTCTTTAGGTATAAGCGAGGTATCTTTAAAAATGGTCTCTTGCGTTTTTAAGCTGGAAGAAACCATCCAGATCAACGGAAAAATACAGCTGACGGAAACCGTCAATAAAAACATATGGATCAGCGTATTAACGGTTATTTTTTTCGTCTTATAATATCTTGTTGTTTTCATGCTTTTGCTTTCTTGGAAAAGCGGTATTGCACAAAAGAAATCGCCACTAAGATTACGCCGAAAGTGATCCCTTGCGCGCAGGCATAGCCAAAACGCGATGAGCCGCGCATGGAAGCTAGGATCCGCAGCACCGGCACTTGCGTATGATAAGCCGGCCCGCCGCCGGTCATGGCGATAATTAAAACAAAGGCCTGCATTGTGCCTAAAACAGTTAAGATGCCCACGGTCACTGCCACCGGGATCATCAACGGCACAGTAATATTTTTAAACGACTGCCAGGCATTGGCGCCGTCTACGCGCGCGGCTTCGTAAAGCTCGCGCGGAATGGTCTGTAATCCGGCTAAGAAAATCAAAAATCCCCAGCCAAAGCCTTTCCAGCAATGCACAATCGAAACCGCAGTCAGCGCGGTCTGCGGATCAGAAAGCCAGTTACGGGTCAATTGCGGCAGATGTAAAGCAGTCAACCAGCTGTTAAGAAGCCCATAGTTGCCGTCTAAAATCCACTGCCAGACCAAACCGACCACTACTTCCGAAAGTACCGGCGGGATAAAAAAGATTACCCGGTAAAAATTCTTCATGCGGATCTCGCGGTCGCAGGCCCAGGCCAGCAAAAAGGCGATCGCGTTTTGAAAAACTAAAGCGATCATCGTAATGTAACCGGCATTGAGCATTGAATGCCACCAGATCTTATCCGCGAATAAAATTTCTTTAAAATTAGCTAAACCGACAAATGTTTTCGTAGGCAGGATCCCGTCCCATTCATACATACCCAGCTGAAAAACCCAGATGAACGGAATAATATAAAAAATAGAAAATATTAAAACCGCAGGCAAAACAAAGATGTAATTTTCTAAGGTAGATTTGATTCGCATTATAGGTGTTATCTCTTTTTAGCCAGCTCTCTTTCTTTAATCTTCTGCACTTCGCTGGCGACCTGTTCGGGTGTTCTCTCCTTAATGATGATTGATTGTATCCCTTTATCCAAAGCCTCGATTACCGCGGGGAATTCCGATACGCCCCAGACATTAGGATGGGTGGTAAATTCCACGTCATCGGCAAATTGCGCCAGGACTTCCGGAATTTTCTTCAAGCTCTCTTTATTTGAGGGCAGGTTACGGGTATTCTCCGCTAGATACGCCTGCTGGTCATTATCAGTAAGCCATTGTAGAAATTTCACCGCTTCCTTGGCGCGCGGTGAGCGCCCGTTAACCAGAAAAGATGATCCGGCCCCGCCCCAGATCGTCATCGGGAATTTATCCGAGGCCTTCGGCGGGAGCATGGCCGCGTAATTTAATTTCGGGTTCATGCCGTTATAGACATTAACGCACCAGGAGCCGTTAAAAGCAAAGACCGCTTTGCCGTTGGCAAAAAGCTGCTCCGCGGTTTTATTAACCATGGTTACCAGGCCGTTAGCCAAAACTCCCGAATCTTCCATCTCTTTAAAAAGGGTTAAAACTTTAATCCAATCCGGGTCGGTATAAGGCACTTCGCCTTTGATCGTGGCAATTACCTTATCCTTACCCATAATATTAAAGGCATAGTTATTAGCCAGGCAATCGATCATCCAGACCTCGCCCCAGCCGGAAACCAGGCCTTGCTTGTTGGCAGCCTTAATCTTCTTACCTATATCTATAAACTCAGCAAAGGTCTGCGGCGGACGATTTGGGTTGAGCCCTAACTCCTTAAATAAGTCCTTGTTATAGACCATCTCAATGGTCATAACATCTATAGGAACACCGTAGACACCGGGCTTAATACCATAACTATTGCCTTCGTTATATTCATTGATCGCCAAGGCCTTGGCAAAAAGCTTTTTCCTCCACTGGCCCTGGTTCTCGTCCATATAAGAAGTTAAATCTAAAACGTGGCCGGCCTTAATAAAAGATGAAAAATCCCTTTTCTCGCCGAGGATGCCAAAGATATCCGGCAATGTCTGGCCTTGTGCTGCGGCACGGACCTTTTGCGAATAGGCGTCAGAAGGGGCATAAAGTTCAAAATTTACTTTAATTCCGGTTTGCTTTTCGTATCTTTTGGCCAGTTCGTCAAATGCCTGCTGGCGGTCAGTCATCCAGTGCCAGACGGTGATACTTGAGCTGCTGGGCGCTTTGCCGGCGCAGCCGATATAAAATAAGGCACAAGACACAAGGCACAAGGCACAAGTCAATTTCTTAAATAACATCTTTTTCCCTTCCTTTCCAGCTTAGAAAACCAGAGATTAAAAGTTTAACATATTCTCAAGCCCTTATCAAGGCAAAAGACAATGCTCAAATTTAACATAAGTTTTCCAGCCGGTCAAGGTTTTTTATGCTACCCGGAATACCCGGCTAAGGCCCATTAAGTCAGCTTTTTCCAGATTCAGGCCTACCCTAAACTGCCCCAACCCCTGCGGCCTTGACCAGGCTACTTTGCCGCGGGTATAGAGCACACCCTTATGGTCCTGCTGGTCTAACCAAACTTCCAGATCGGTATTCAGGCCTAAATTCTGATCAGCCAGAAAACCGATCCCCTTGGCGCTGATATCACAAGTGGTTCCCTTACACTCTTCTTCCTGCCCCGGAGCTAAATAACGCAAACCCAGACTGGCCGGCATCCGCTCAAAGATCCGGCGGTCCTGCGCACCGTTCTTTTCCATATCCCCTCCTTTCTTAACTAACCCCTTCCACCATTCCTTGGCCATTTCCTGGCGAAAGTTCTGATAAACAAATTTGTAAATCTTCTCTTTATCGCTGTCGCTGATTTTGGTAAAATAGAGCCCGTAGATGTGCTGATGGCCGGATTTTTTCACCCAAGCCAGCCAAAATTCTATTTCCAGAGCAATGTCCGGGCTAAGCATGAGTGTCATCTTCTTAAAAGTATCTTTCTCCAAATTCTCAGCCGCTGCCAGCTGCACTCCTTTAAAATTAATATCCTTAATCTGACAAGGCATAAACTCTCCGGAGGTGCCAAAAGCAACTTGCGTCTGGTAATCGATACTCCATCTGGCAACTAGTCTGCGTTCTCTCATTTTCCTCCTTTCTTAGCGAATAGCTGCTGTCGCATAAGCCCAGCCAAATATAGCTGGTCTACTCCGTGAAAGTATTCAAAACCATTCGGCAAATGGCGCCGGCAAGAATTGGCTCTTACGTATTCTGTGTCGTTTTGAAAATAAAATAATGGACAGCCATTCCTAGCTAAATAAAAATTCATCAGAAACCAGGCAAGGCGATGATGGCCGGTACAAGTACGCTCGCCTTCACAGGCATTAGAACTGGAATCAGGAACACTTTCAAACCCCGGTTCATCAGTAAAAATTTGAAGATCTGCAATATCTACATAAAGCCTTACTGCGGCGGCGATAATTTTATCCGGATGAATATTTAAACCATTAGCTAAAGGCAATATCTCATGCCTATATGAAAAACTTAAACGGCGCGCCCTTTCCGCGGCGGTATATTCAGGATTATCCCTATCGCCCCGGAAAAGCTCGTATAAGTCGATTACCTTATCCCAAGTTAAATCGGGAATTCCAGCAGCTTGACTGCAGCCGATAATTTGCTCATTGAAATAATCGACGGCTCTAGCGAAAAATGGGTCAGAATTATAAATTCTTTCGTGCCTGAGAGCCACTATTTCTTCCGCCGGCTCCGGGCTTGGCGCCTCCACGACTTGCGGCCAGCCTTCAGAGGAAAGATGAGAACTCCTTTGCTGATACAAACGGAGATATTCCGCCAAATGCTCCTCGCCTAACCGGCCGGCAACTTCGCGGCAAACCGGCGCATATTCCGGCTCGCTGGAAGCAATCTCTGTCAAGGCCGCAATCGAATCAGCCAGAATAGTGTTGGCCATTATGCGGGCCCGCGAAGCGGCTTCCTTAACGTTGCCAGCGTAAACCAAAGCCCTAAAAGGCGCCAGAGCCATTCGCTTTCTATGTGGCTTATATGAATCTAAACCGGCGTCCATTAAAATCGTGAAGACCTTCTTTAATGGAGAAACTGCAACATAAACCGCTGCCTTATTTCTGCCTTGCCAGAGATAAAGTTCTTCTATAATATCCGCCATTGCAACATATATTTTCTCAAAAAGCGCGAAGTCAACCGGATCTGCTTTGGCCACTATCTGCGCGCAAAGCTGCCTGGCGCACGCCGGCCACTCGTCATCCCGCCACAGAGAATCCACATTAACCAGCTGCTGCATCCGCTGATCATATTCTGCTCCGGCCCGGTTAAAAACTGCCGCAATACAGATTCTGCTTTTTCGATCTATATAATCCGGCGTTTCATAATAATTTTCTATTTCTTCCGGGGTAATCCTAAACGAACAATGGCTGAGCATTTCCGGAACGGCATACGGTTGTATGATTCTGTATACCTCGGGGGTAAGAGTAATGATCCGCCCGGCGCTATCAGGCCGACCCAATTCTTCCGCCTTGCCCCAGACCGGCTGAAGAGGAAACGTCCGACGCTCTTCTTCCGGCAAACCGGCCCAATAAACAAGCAGATAGGCGAATTCTTCCGGCGTCTTCGCATCTCCCTGGACCGTTTCCATCTTTCCCCCT
>JAKAMF010000031.1 GCA_021813045.1 bacterium
TTGCGGAACAGTGGCCCCAGGACGATTACCTTTAGCTTAAAAGCGTCAAATTTATAACGGCCCTTTTCCGTACTGATATATTTTTTGAAAAAGAATGCGCCGATCCCCAGCGCAATTGCTACAAATAAAAAATATTTCCGTAAAATGTCGCTGGCTAAAATCAGTAATTGCGTAGGCAAAGGCAGCTGGCCGCCGAGAATCTCAAAAATATTTTTAAAAGTCGGCACCACTTTAAGCAGTAATACCGCAGTAATAATTATCGCCATAATAATTACCACCGTCGGATAGACTAAGCTGGAACGAATCTTACGCTGCAAAGAAGAGGTCTTTTCCAGATAACTGGCCAGGCGGTCTAAAACTTCATGCAGCATACCGCTGGCTTCGCCGGCGCGCGCCATATTAATAAAAAAATCTGAGAATACCGCCGGATGTTTGCCGAGCGCGTCGCAAAAATTCACCCCCGCTTCAATATCCTGACGCACAGAAATAATTGTATTTCTTAAACTGGGATTTTCAATCTGTTCTGACAATATCCCTAAGGACTGAACCAAGGGGATACCTGCCTCAACCATAGTTGCCAGCTGGCGGGAAAAAATAACTAATTCGTCGAGCTTTACTTTTTTATCTTTTGTTTTGCTTGATTGGCTTGTTTTAGAAGAAGCCAGCGAAATAACCACCAGCTCTTTTTTATGCAGGATATCCGCTGCCTCAGACTCAGAAACCGCCTCAATCGTCCCGGCTAAAGAATGCCCTGTTTTATCTTTGGCGATATATTGAAAGGTCTGCATATTTTACGGCAATTTGTCCACTACCCTTAAAAATGCCTCCACTACTTTCGGGTCAAACTGAATACCGGAATTTTTTTTAATCTCCGCCACTGCCTGCTCTTTAGTTAAAGGCGTCTTGCGGTAAGAACGCGCGGACCGCATTGCCTCATAGGCATCGGCTATCTTTAAGATGCGCGCACCCAATAAAATCTCTTCGCCCTTTAAGCCCATTGGATAACCGCTGCCGTCAAAATGCTCATGATGCTGCTTAACTAAATCAATTACTCCGTCTAAAAACGACAACGGCTCCAAAATCTGCGCGCCGATCAACGGATGCTTTTTCATATTCTCCCACTCTTTTTCATCCAGACTGGTCGGTTTGCTTAAAATACTGTCTTCCACGCCGATCTTGCCTAAATCGTGCAATTCGCAGGCCTCGCGGATCAACTGCACTTGTTCCGCAGGAAGATGCATTTCTTCGGCGATCATTACCGCATAAGTAGCGACATTTTCCGAATGACTGTGGGTATAATGGTCGCGCGCGTCAATCGCGTGCGCCAAAACTTTAATTGTGCGCATATAAGTATTGCGCAAATCCTCATAAAGACGGGTAAGGTTTTTCGTTGATTCTTCTATGCGCTTGGCTAAAAGCGTATTTTGTTTTTGTAAAGATAGGTTCTGCTCTTTAAAACTCTGCGACAATTTATGGTGCGCGGAAACCAAACCGTGTAATTCAACTCCTTTTTTAACCAGAAAAAGTAGCTTTTCGATATTAATCGGCTTCTTTAAATAATCATACCCTCCGGCGCGGGTAATCTCCTTAACCAACTGCTCATCAAAATCTTCCAATAAAACAATAATGATGCAATCCGGTTCTATCTCTTTGAGCTGCCGGATCAAAGACAGCCCCTGCATATCCGGCATTTCCAACCTTATAATCACTAAATCAAAACCACCCCGCTTAAACGCCTCGATCCCGCTTCTCGCTGACGGCTCAACGGTTACCATATAACCGCCGCTGACAATCAGCTTTTCCCTTAAAAAAACAGAAATTTGTTCTTCGTCATTAATTAATAAAATCCGATTTGCTTCGTACATCGCTCTCCTGGCCTAATCCTCAGTTGTAATCCTGATCGCTTCTTCTAAAGTAGTTAATCCGCTGCGCACTTTTTCAAAGGCATCATCCCTTAAGGTTTGCATGCCGCATTTCTCTATAGCGTATTGCCTGATTTTATCAATCGACTCTTTTTTCATGATCATTTCTCTGATCGGATCATCAATTAATAACGCCTCAAGTATAGCTATTCTACCATAAAATCCGCTATTGTTGCAATATTTGCATCCTGCTGCGCGGTAAAAAGTTGCCTTACCGTTAAAGCCGATTTTTTTTAAATATTCTTCCGGTACCGGTTCGGCTTCGCGGCACTTCGGGCAAACTTTCCGGGCTAGCCGCTGCGCGCAAAGCATAACGATGCTGGAGGCAACCAAAAACGGTTCAAGATTCATGTCAATTAAACGGGTAATACTGGAAACCGCATCGTTAGTGTGCAATGTAGAAAGCACTAACTGCCCGGTTAAAGACGCCTTAACCGCAATATCCGCGGTTTCCGGATCGCGGATCTCGCCGATCATAATTACATCCGGGCTCTGTCTTAAAATTGAACGCAATCCATTAGCAAAATCCAGCCCGATCTCCGGCTTGACCTGCAGTTGAGTAATCCCCTCCACCTGATATTCTACCGGATCTTCAATAGTAATAATATTTTTTTCCGGGGTATTCAACTGATTGAGAACTGAATAAAGTGTCGTGGATTTCCCCGAACCGGTCGGGCCGGTTACTAAAATCATACCGAACGGCTTGGCAATCGCTTCTTTAAAGATCTGCTCCGGACGAGCCGAAAAACCTAACTTGTCTAACCCGATAGAAAGATTAGATTTATCCAAAAGCCGCAAGACAAATTTCTGGCCGAAAGTAGTCGGCAACGCGGAAACACGGAAATCCACCTCCCGCCCCTCCGTCCTTACCTTAAATCTCCCGTCCTGCGGTGTGCGGCTTTCTGTAATATCCAGATTAGAAATAATTTTTAAACGGGCAAGCACGGCGTTCTGGTTGATCTTCGGCACGCGGAAAAAATCATGCAACGCTCCGTCAATACGATAGCGTACGCGCAAGATATCCTCCTCCGGCTCAATATGAATATCCGAGGCCCTTTTATTTAATGCCTCAGCCAGCATTAAATCAACCAGCTTGACAATCGGCGGTTTCTCACTTTCTTTGATGCTGCCGCTCAAATCAATTTCATCCTGCCGGAATAATTCTACTTGCGGCTTTTCTCCGGCTGACGCGGATGGGTTTTCCTTAAGCATCTGTTGAATGCTTTGCTCCTCTAAAGCATACTGACTGTCAATCGCCCGGCTGATTTCCGATTCCGGAGCCAAAACCGTATCAATATTACAATTAGTATGGCTGCGTAAATCATCCAAGGCAAAAATATTCAAGGGATCTGACATTGCCACGGTCAAAGTATTACCAATGCGGGAAAGCGGAATTACTTTATAATGCTTGGCCATACTCTCGGGGATTAAATCCACTACTTCTTTATCAAACTTAAATTTAGTCAGATGCAGTGTAGGAATATAGAGTTGTTTTGAAATTAGCGATAAAAGCAGGTCTTCTGTGATATAGCCGGAATCAACCAAGACTTTCTTTAACGGCAGATTCTTGGCCTTTTGGGCGGCCAAGGCCTCATCCAACTGATCCTTGGTTATTTTTTTACTCTCTAACAAAATCCCGATTATACTTTCTCTTAATGCCTGCATATTCTATATCTCATTCGTCCGGCGCGGTTACGCGCAGGACTTCCTCAATTGTCGTCTGGCCGGCAATTGCCGCGGCCAAGCCTTCTTCGCGTAAAGTGCGCATGCCTTCTTTACGCGCCTGGCTCTTGATTACATGCTCCTGGCTGCGCGAAAGAATCAGTTCCCTGATCGGCGAGGTAAGTATCAAAATTTCCGCGATCCCGATCCTGCCGCTATATCCGGTATTAAGGCAGCGCGGGCATCCTTTGGGCTTTAAAAACTGGATCTTTTGGTGCGCTTCGCTTAATTTTAAATTACGCGCGATATCATCGCTAAGCAGGTATTTTTCCGCGCAATGCTGGCAAACCTTGCGCACCAACCGCTGCGCCATTACCGCGATCAAAGAAGAATTAATTAAATACGGCTCAACGCCCATATTGATTAAACGCACGGTAGCGCCCGAGGCGGTAGTCGTATGCAAAGTCGATAAAACCAAGTGCCCGGTCAAGGCGCTCTTGATCGCGATATCCACAGTATCGTAATCGCGGATCTCGCCGATCATAATCACGTTCGGGTCCTGGCGGAGTATCGAACGCAGCGCCGCGGCAAAACTTAAGCCGATCTCCGGCCGCGCGGTTACCTGATTGACGCCTTCTAATTGAAATTCTACCGGGTCTTCAACTGTCACCAGGTTTTTTTCCGGGCTATCCACTAATTTTAAAACTGAATATAAGGTCGTAGTCTTGCCTGAACCGGTTGGGCCGCAGACTAAAATCATTCCGTGCGGCAGGACAGCAATTTTTTTTAACCTTTCCACAATTGCCTGGCTAAACCCGAGCTTTTCAATATCGAGTATGTTTACCGATTTATCCAAAATACGGATAGCCGCTTTTTCTCCTAAATTCGACGGCAGGATAGAAACGCGGAAATCAATGTTCCGGCCGGAAATGCTGGCCTTGAAACGGCCATCCTGCGGCAGGCGGTGTTCGGCAATATTCATCTCTGACATTACCTTGATCCGGGAAATAATCGGGGCGTGCATATTTTTCGGCGGGGCCGGGCTTTCCTGCAAAACTCCGTCGATACGCAGGCGCACCCTGATCTTTTTCTCCAGCGGCTCGATCAAAATATCCGAGGCCTTTTTCTTAACCGCTTCCTCAAAAATCGCGTTGGCGACTTTTACGACCGGGGCTTCATGGCTGATGCGGGACAATTCCGAATCCGAAGGCAAAGCGTCTTTCTCTTCCTTGACCAATTCGATCGAAGAAACCGTCATCTCCTTCATCAACCCTTCTATCTGGTCTTTGCCCGAGTCCGGGTAAGATAAAATCAGTGCTTGAGCGATGTCCTGGCTGGAAGAAATAATCGGATTAATTTTATAACCGGTAAGGTTCTTGACATGGTCAATGGCAAAAATATTTAAAGGGTCAGCCATGGCCAAAGTAATTGTATCGCCCATTTTAGAAACCGGGACAATCTGGTAATGCCGGGCAATATTAGAGGGAATAATTTTAACTACTTCTGTGTCGATCTTAAAGCGCTTGAGGTCAATTAATGGCAGGCCCAGCCCCTGGCTTAAAACCGAGATCAGCTGGCTTTCTTCGATAATTTTTTCTTGAACTAAAATATCGCTTAAGCGGCCGCCTTTAAGTTTTTGAATCTCCAGCGCGCGGTCAATCTGCTCCTGAGTAAGAAGCTTATTATCAATTAACAGCTGTTTAAGGCGGTCTTTTAATAAAATCATTCTTTATAATAACGCTCTATGGCTTTTTTAATATCGGTGGAAGTAGAAACAAACGCCTGCACATTGCAATTAGTAAGCATTTCGATATCTTCCAGCGCGGCGGTATTTAAGGGATTGGACATCGCGAGGGTAAGATTATTGCCGATCTTATCAATCGGGATAAGCATATACTGACGGGCGACTCTGGCAGGAATGATGCTGATGCTATCTGTGCTGATTTCATAATTGGCCAAGGGCAGGTAAGGGAAACCATATTGCGCGGTAAGCGCCTGGGCAATATCCTCTTCCTTAACATAGCCCAGCTCGACTAGGATTTCGCCGATCAAGCCGCCTTTTTCTTTTTGCAAGGCCAGCCCCTTATCCAGGTGCTGCGGGCTGATCAGCCCGCGCTCAATCAATAACTCGCCTAATTGTTTATTGATTAATTTTCTTGCCTGCATAGCCACCCGCTTAGCCTAAATTACTATTTTATTCTTTCCCTGCTGCTTAGCCGCCATTAATAATGCCTTGGCCTTATCAATTAATTCTTCGGCGTTAATACCATCCAGCGGATTTTCGCTCACGCTTCCGGAAACCGTAACCTTACGCTGCGCCTCCTGCTCTTCATTAAAAGTAAATTCTATTTTCTTGCGGATATTTTCCGCGATCTCCAAGGTTGAACGTTTATTTTTCTCCGGCAGGACAACCGCGAATTCGTTATCGCCAAACCTAGCCACCCGGTCGATATCAGTAACTGAATCGCGGATCAAAGAAGCGATCCTTTTTAAAACCGACTCTGCCTGTAAAGATCCGAAATTATTATGGAAATCGGCAAAATTATCTACGTTCAAAAGGATAAACGCGCAGGGGCGCTGATAGCTGATCGCCCTTTTAATTTCTTCCTGCAGCCGGCTGCGGATAAAAGTCTGGTTATACAGCCCGGTAAGAGTATCTTTAATCTCTAAACGCTCCACCCGGTGCAAAAGCAGGTCATTTTCAATGGCAATTGCCACCTGTTTGGAAAAAACGTCGAGCATTTCCAGGTCGTCTTTAGTATAGGCGAAATTATCTTTTGCGTTCGCCACTCCGAATACCGCGACGATCCTCCCCTTTAAAAAAACCGGAAAGGCCAAAACATTATTTAGGCCGGGGAATTTACGGCTAAAATCCTGCTTAAGCACTTCTGTGACGCGGTTATTTTTATCAACCACCAGCGGCTTATTAATCTTGGTAAAACGGTTGAAGATTTCCTCGTAAGGAAGGATTTTTATCTTGAGCATTTCATTGACATTCAATCCGTCAATTACCGACATCGAAAATTCTTCCTGGCCTTCCGTCCTGAAAAAAAGAAAAGAAAGGTCGGAATTAGCCATCAACCGTGATTTCTCGGCGATCAGCCTTAAGATATCATCTAACCTGGCGCCCTGGGTAATCAAAGAGCTGATCTGCAGCAAGCTGGAAAGCACTAATACGCGTTTCTGGATTTCCAAGTTAATCTGCGAGGTTTTTTCGCCGTAGTTTTTTAATTCATCCATATTCAAGCGGATACGGCTGGTCAGTTGATTCAAAGCCTCGCTTAAATCACCAACCTCATCAGGCCGGTCTTTTTCTATTTTACGGCTGATGTCTCCGGCAGCGATTAATTTGGCTTCTGTGCTCACAGAAAGGATGCGGTCAAAGATATCCTTGATCAAAAAGAACCCAATAACCGCTACAAAAATACTTACTAACATGGAAACTGTGATATCCGGCTTAATGCCGACTTTAGGAAGGATGTAATTTGAAACGAGGTACATTGAAACCAGTAAAGGCAGGATAGACATCAAAGCAAAGGCAATCTTTAATTTATAACTTAGGCCTTGATTAGATAAAGATAAACCCTTTGACTTAGCCATCTAGCGCCTCCTTAAGCTCAGGAAATTTTTGTCTTACTTAAAAAAATTATACTCCTTATCTTGTTGCAGAGCAATAGTTTTCTTAAATTCTTCTACCAGCGCCTGCTTAGGCACGCCGGAATCTAGAAAATCCCAGGCCAGGGTTTCATCCGGGCTTTTCTGGCGCAGATAAAAATCCGGGTCAACTCCGGTTTTTCTAAATGCCTCTTCCCACTGTTCAAATTTTAAATGCTCATCCCAAGCGTCAAAACGGCATCCGCTTAAAAACGCCTGCCGGATAACTTTACCCAGCCGGCGGTCGCCGCGGCTGAATATGCCTTCCAGATAACTCATTTTTAAATTATGGAAATTAACTTTAATTTTTTTATGCCTGTATATTTTTGACTTCAGGTAATCCTGCTTCCGCTGAATCTCTTCTCTGCCGGCCATACCAAACCACTGAAAAGCGGTAAACGGCTTAGGGATAAGCGTATTGATGCTTAAATTTACCCCTGCCGCCGGCTGCTTGATCTTCTTGCGCAGATTGGAAACCGCAACCGCTAAATCCACTAAGGCATCCAAATCTTTATCTTCTTCAAAAGGAATGCCGATCATAAAATATAATTTTACATGCTGGTATCCGGCCTGAAATGACTCTTCCAGCCCGCGGAAGAATTCTTCACCTGAAAAATCTTTCCCTAAAATATTGCGCAATCTTTCCGACGCGGCCTCCGGCGCAAAGGTCAAGCCGGTTTTTTTTACGCTGGCAATCAAAGAAGACAGCCCGCCGACTAAATTTTTCGGTTTTATCGACGGCAGAGAAACACTCACCCCCATCGGTTTAAAATATTCAATCATTTTTTGCGCCAGGTCCGCGATCCCGGGATAATCGCTCATCGACAGCCCGGCTAAAGCGAATTCTTCATAGCCGCTTGCGCTATACGCCTCCTGGGCCAAGGAAAATGCTTTTTGAGGGCTACGCACGCGCAAAGGATAATATTGCTGGCGAGCCTGGCAAAAACGGCAGCGATTAGGGCAGCCGCGGGTAATCTCCAAAGTAACCCGATCATGGACAATTTGGATATAAGGAACCAGCCATTTCGCCGGAAAATAAGAATTCTCTAAATCTTCCACTATGCGTTTTTTAATTTTGGCCGGAGCGCCATTTTTAGCGGTAAATGCGCTGACCTTACCCTCGCCGGAATAGCTTACTTCGTAAAACGCAGGGACATAAACGCCTTCTATGCGCATAAACTGGCGCAACAAATCTTCTTTGCTGATCTTTCCTGATTTAAAATCGTTTTTAAACTGGCTAAAAACTGAAACCAATTCCGCCAATGCTTCTTCTGCTTCTCCGATAATAAATAAATCAAAAAAATCCGCCAGCGGCTCGGGATTCAAAACACACGGACCCCCTCCGATCACTAAAGGAAAATCTTTGCCTCTTGATTCAGCCAATAAAGGAATCGCACCTAAATCTAAAACATTTAAAACATTGGTATATAAAAGTTCGTGGCCGAGAGAAAAGCCGACCAGATCGAATTCCTTTAACCGGCGTCTCGATTCTAAAGAAAAAATCTCCTCTTTCCGGCTGCGTAATTTTTCTTCCAGGTCGCTGGCAACGCTAAAGAACCTTTCGCAAACAACCTGAGGCAGATTATTTAAAATACCGTAAAGGATCCTGATGCCTAAATTACTCATCCCAACTTCATAAAGGTCGGGAAAGCACAAGGCGAATTTAACTTGTGCCTGATCAAACGGCTTAACAGAAACATTCCATTCGTTGCCGATATATCTGCCGGGTTTCATTATCCCGCTTAAAATTTCGTCGATCACGCGTTAAAACACCCCTCTTTCTTTACTGATATTCACCAAGATGCCCAAGGCGATAAAAGTCACAAACAACGAAGACCCGCCATAACTCATTAAAGGCAGCGGCACTCCGACTATCGGAGCCAGCCCCAAATTCATGGCAATATTAATACAAACCTGGATTCCCAACATCAAAGTAATCCCCATGGCCAGGAAACGGCCGAAGGCATCGCCGGTTTTCGCGGCAATGGCAATCCCCTGACGGATCAGCAAGTAATAAAGCCCGAGCAGAATAATGCAGCCCAAAAGCCCCCACTCTTCGGCAAAAGAAGAAAAAATAAAATCCGTATGCGCTTCCGGCAGAAAATGCAGCTGGCTTTGTGTGCCGGAAAGCCAGCCCTTGCCGAAAATCCCTCCCGAGCCAATAGCAATTTTAGCCTGAATCACCGTATATCCGGCCCCCAAGGGGTCGATATTCGGATTAATAAAAACCATCAACCGTTCTTTTTGATAATCTCTTAAGAAGTGCCAGAATACCGGCATAGCCACTAAAGCAACTATAACCAGCATTACCAAATAACGGACTTTTACCTCGGCTAAAAAAAGAATAATCAGAAAAAGAAAAACTACCAAAAGCCCGCTGCCCAAATCAGGCTGCTCAATAATTAATCCGACGGGGATAGCGACAAATATAAACGGGAGAATAAACGCTTTCCATAAACCAAAATTTTTGACCGGAGAAGAAAAATCATAAAGCGATTTCTTACTGTAGTATTTGGCTAAAAATATTGCCATAACTATTTTAGCCACTTCTGAAGGCTGAAAATTAAACCAGGCAAACTTTAGCCAGCGCTGCGCGCCCAAACGGATGATCCCTAAAATAAAAACTAAAAGTAAAAGCAGCAAAACCACGGCATAAAGAATATAAACCGCATCCCAAAGCTGGCGGTAATTAAAATTCGCCGCTAAAAAGAAAAATACCAGGCCGATCAGAACCCAGAGAATTTGGCGTTTGTAAATTGATTTCCATGGCTCGGCATCTTTCTGATAATTAGTGCTGTAAATAGAAAGTATACTAATCAGACAGATAATTAAAGCGATAATTAAAATCAGATATTTAGTTTTCATAATATTTTTTGGTCGATCATGCCCTGGATAATCTGTTTGGCTAAAATACTGGCCATATGGCCTGACCCGCTGCCTTCTAAGAAAACACAGATCACATATCTAGGTTCTGCATAAGGAAAAAATCCGGCAAACCAGCCGTGTGTGCGGTTTGGCCCTGCCTGGGCAGTCCCGGTCTTGCCGGCAATTTCTACCGGTAAAACCGCTAAAATATTAGCCGTACCGCTAGGATCCTTGATCGTCCCGATCATATCTTTGCGCAGATAACCGATAATTTCTTTTTTTACCGGCACCCTTGATTGTCTCCTGCGCGGGTCTTCAAAGTTGACTCCTCCGACAGACTTAATCAAATAAGGAGTAACCAAGGTTCCCTGATTGGCGAAAACCGCTACCAGCCGGGAAATTTGCAGCGGAGTAGTTAATAAATCGCCCTGGCCGATGGAGAAATTTGCCGTATCTCCGTCATACCAGCCCTGCAGCCGGGAAATTTTCTTCCAAAGCGGATCGGGGACAAAACCATTGACTTCATAAGGCAGGTCTATACCGGTCGGCTTGCCTAAGCCAAATTTTACCGCGTAATCATGCAAGGCCTGCGGCCCGATCAATAACCCGGTTTTATAAAAAAATACATCGCAGGAATGGGCAATCGCTGCGGCAAGATTTTCCTGGTTATGCGTATCCCAACAAGCAAAATCACGGTTACCTACCCGTAATTTTCCGGGACAAAAATAAGTAGTAGAAAGATTGATTTTCTTTGTCTCCACTCCTCCGGCAGCAGTAACCAATTTAAAAACTGAACCCGGCGCGTAGCTCGAAGAGATCGCCCGGTTGACTAAAGCTGAATTGGAAAAAGACTGCGTTGCTTTAACGCTGGGGCCCAAAAAAGCCTCCGGCTCGAAACCCGGAGAGCTGGCCATGACTAAAACCTCTCCGCTGTAAGGATCCATTAAAACAACTGCGCCCTTTCTTTCCCCTAATGCTTCTTCGGCAAGTTTTTGTATACGGATATCTAAAGTTAATTGAATATCCTTGCCGTCTTGGGGCGGCTTAAATCCCAGCAAACGGATAAATTTGCCCTTATGGTCCACCTCTAAAGATAAAGCGCCTTCTTTCTGACGCAAATAATAATCTAATTTTTCTTCGATTCCGCCAAAGCCGACGATATCGCGTGTTTTATAACCGTAATCCTTAAGTTTGGTCAAGCGCCAATGGTCAATTTCGCCCAAATAACCGATTACATGGCAGGCTAATTTGCCTGCCGGGTAACTTCGCAAAGGATGCGGCTGAATTACTAAACAGCTATATTCTGTTTTTAATTCCCCGAAGGCGATCGCTTTTTTTAAACTTATATTTTTTAGCAGGACAACCGGGGCAAAAGAAGCAGTATAGCCTTTTTTAAAACGCGACTTCAGTTCTTCTAAACTTATCCCGCTGACCCGAGCCACAACCGGCAGCGCCCTGGCTACCTGCTGTTTATCCTGCGGCAAGATCATTAAATCATGCGATAAAGAATTCCCGGCAATCACCTGTGAATTACGGTCGTAAATTACACCCCTGCCTCCTTCCTGCTCAATCAAGCGGATAGAATTCTGGTCACTTAATTCCCGCAGCCGGGAGGATTGTGCTACCTGAAAGCTAAAAATCCTTAAAAGTAGCAGGCAAAAAATAAAAATCAGTAAAAAATTAAGTATTTTGATCCGCATTGTTTTTTTTGATGAATTTTTCCCAAAAAGGAATAGATTTTATCGCCAGCCAAGCGATTAATGTTGTATAGAAACAACCGATCAATAAAACACGCAAAAAAATCCCCAGCGGTACCTGCTTAGAAGCATAAAAGAAAAATACCCGGGTGGCCAAACTAGTCAACAAACTCCCCGCGGCAATCAAACCGATAAAAATATACTCGTCATCTAAATTAAATTCTTTAGCTAAGCGGATAATCAACCAGCCCAAAAGGCAAAATAATATTGTATTGGCTGCGAAATAATTTATGCTCAAGGTATCCTTAAGCAGGCCGCAAAAAAAACAATAAAATAAAGCCTTTCTTTTTGGCAGGTACACCGCGCTAGCTACCGCGCAAATCAACAAAAGGTCCGGCTTAACTCCGAATAAAGAGAAATAATTGAATAATACCGATGAGGCTAGGGCGCTGGAAAAAATCGCGCCTAAAAATAACCAATTTTTCATGGAATAATAACTAGCGCCTCTTCCAGGTCAGAGAGGTTAACTGCGGGTTTGATAATCGCATAACAACTTAATCCGGAAAACTCTTTGCCGACTTTGATTACTTTACCGATCGCCAGGCCCTTAGGATACATTTCCGTCAAACCGCTGGTAATAATCTCATCGCCAACCGCGATATCCGAATCCACCGGCAGGTATTTCATTACTAAAGAGTTGCCCAGCGTGCCGCAAACCAGGCCTTCCTGCCGGCTGCGCTGCGAAATTGCCGAAACCCCAAAATTGGGGTCATTAATTAATAGAACTTTGCTGGTATATTTAGCGGTTTCCCAAATCCTCCCCGCCAAACCCAAATGACTGATTACCACAAAACCGCGCCTGATTCCGCTGGCTTCGCCTTTATCAATAATCAAGGAAGAAGACCAGTTATCCGCCGAACGGCCGATTACCCGGGCGCCGATCACCCTAAAAGGAGCTTTTTGTTTAAAAGAAAGCAGCTGCTTGAGGCGGGAATTTTCCAGGCCTATTTCAACGGTTTGATTAAGCCGGTTTTTTAAAAGGCCGTTTTCATTTTTTAATTTTTCATTTTCTAAATAATTACGATGGTAAAAAATAAAACCGCCGATTTCCCGGCGCAATAAATTCAAGACAATCAGCGGGTTCTTGGCAATTTCCAGGATAGCGGTTCTTGAGGAAGGGATCAAGCCGGCGAGCAATAATAAAAAACTCGCCGCTACTAGAAAAGAGATTAGATGCTTTTTCGTAAGTTTAAACAC
This sequence comes from bacterium, assembly GCA_021813045.1. Taxonomy (GTDB): domain Bacteria; phylum Omnitrophota; class Gorgyraeia; order Gygaellales; family Profunditerraquicolaceae; genus JAKAMF01. The sequence continues at coordinate 13,058 of JAKAMF010000031.1, forward strand.
ATTTTATGGCTAGAGGAGAATCTATATATGAGTTTCGGTCTTAACCGGGACAGTGACTTTCTTTAAATATTTTATTTCATTCAGCACTTTACCAGTACCGTTGGCAACCGCGGTAAGCGGGTCATCGGCAATATGCACGGGAAGGCCGGTCTCTTCGGAAATCAATTTATCTAAGCCCCTTAATAAAGAACCACCGCCAGCCATCACAATGCCGTGCTCGATCAAATCCGCGGCAAGTTCCGGAGGAGTCCTTTCCAGGGAAATCTTGGTTACTTCTAAAATCGCCCTTAGCGGTTCTTGCAAGGCCTCTCTCACTTCTTCGCTGGTAATCGTTACGGTCTTGGGCAGCCCGGCAACTAAATCACGGCCTTTAACTTCTAAAGACATTTCTTCTTCCATCGGGTAAGCTGAACCGATTTTAATTTTAATATCTTCGGAGGTGCGTTCGCCGATCATCAAATTATAGGTCTTTTTCAAATATTCGACAATTGCCTCATTCATCTCATCGCCGCCGATACGGATGGATTTGGAGAATACCACTCCGGCTAAAGAAATCACCGCGATTTCCGTGGTGCCTCCGCCGATATCAATAATCA
>JAKAMF010000032.1 GCA_021813045.1 bacterium
AAATAGAGAAAATTAAAGATAATACTATTAAGATTACGGTTTCTGCGCGTAAATTTATGATGCCTAAGCGCGAGATCGCTTCCGGCGTCTTATACGAAATTACGCAAAAACTAAAATAAATATGCTTAACCGCGAAGAAATTGAAAAACTGATTAAAGAGAAAAATTTAGTTGAGGGCTGCGTTGACTTGGAAAAACAAATTACCCCCAACGGGATTGACCTGACCGCAGCCAGTATTTATCACTGGGAAGGCGCGGGCAGCGTGGATTTTTCCAATAAAGAGAGGGTTCTGCCAGAGGAAAAAGAAATTCTGCCGAAAAAGTTAAATCCCGGCGATAAATTCGGCTGGTGGGATTTAGCCAGGGGTGTGTATAAAATTAAAACCAACGAAACCGTGAATATGCCGCAGGACCTCATTGCTATGGCTACCAGCCGCACTACGCTTTTAAGGATGGGCGCCTTTACCGAGCACGGGATCTGGGATGCCGGTTTCCGCGGAAAAAGCGAGTTTATGCTGGTAGTGGAAAATCCGGCGGGAATTAAAATCAAACAGAATGCCCGTGTGGCGCAATTAGTCTTTGTGCCGATTCAGGAAACCAGCCATAGCTATAACGGGATTTACCAAAATAAAAAATGAAAATTAACCAAACAGAAATCAAAATTATCCAAGGCGATATCACCGATTTAAAAGTTGACGCGATCGTCAATGCCGCCAATAACAAATTAGTCATGGGCGGCGGGGTGGCGGGAGCTATTCGAAAAAAAGGCGGCGCGTCAATTGAGGCAGAGGCAGTGAAAAAGGGCCCGATTGCGATCGGCGAGGCAATCGCCACCGGCGCCGGCAAATTGCCGGCAAAATACGTGATCCACGCGGCAACCATGGATATGAGTTTTAAGACGGATGAAATAAAAATCCGCGATTCTAGCCGCAATGCTTTAAAATTAGCCGAAGAATTGAAACTTAGTTCAATTGCTTTTCCGGCCTTGGGCTGCGGCACCGGTGGTTTTCCTTTATTGGCCGCCGCCAAAATTATGGCGCAGGAAACATTTCGTCACTTACATAACCGTAAAACCTGCTTAAAAGAAATAATCTTTTGTCTTTACGATCAGGCGGCGTTTAATATTTTTAATAAAGGCGTGGTCAGTTATTTAGAGTATATTATCCATAAATTGCAGCAAGGCCCGTTTTGCACAGTAGATGCCTTGATTGAAATTGACGGCGGTTTAGTAATTATCGAAAGAAGCAATCCGCCGTTTGGCTGGGCTTTGCCCGGCGGGTTTGTTGATTACGGCGAAAGCCTGGAAGACGCGGTAACCCGGGAGGTCAAGGAAGAAACTAATTTAGTAGTCCGTGAATTAAAGCAATTCCATACTTATTCTGACCCGCGGCGTGACCCGCGGTTCCATACGATCGGCACGGTTTTTCTGGCTAAAGTTAAAGGCGAACCTAGGGCCGGAGATGACGCAGCCGGCTTAAAAATTATCCCTTTAGAAAAAATACTTAAACTTGATTTTGCTTTTGACCATAAGCAGGTCATTGAGGATTATTTAAAATATAGAAATGGCAAAAATCCTTTTTAGCCTTTGTTTAGCTGTTTATATGTTCTCGGGCTATGGTTTTTGCCAGGAAAAGCCCCAACAGGTTTGTATAAAAAATACCTGTATTAATATAGAGGTCGCGGACACGGAAAGCTCGCGGCTGCAGGGGCTAATGTTCCGGCAGTCGTTGGATCAGGACAGCGGTATGCTTTTTATTTTTGAGCAAGCCGGCCGCACCGGGTTCTGGCTGAAGAATGTGCGCTTTGCCTTGGACTTGATTTGGATTAATCAAGACAAAAAGATCGTGGATATACAAACTAATGCCCGGCCTTGCCAGACCGAAGACTGTTTGATCTATTATCCGGTTAAAGATGCCAGTTTTGGCTTGGAGGTGAACGCCGGTTTTGTAGCCAGGCACAAGATCAGGGTTGGCGACCGGGTTGACTTTCGGTAAAAATATGCTATACTTCTTTGTGTAAGAAGACACTTTGACAATTTGGTAATTTGACCTACTGATAAAGGCAAACCAAGAGAAATCTTGGGACCCCGCCACAATGCGTGGCGGGCCCGCCATGATTTATGGCGGGGCAAAGCTACCTGTCCTTTAAGGGATAGAGGGGCCGCCAAAGGGGATTGAACCTTGAGTTTCCCTCAAGGTTTTTTTATTTATAGCCCTAAAGGCTTGCCTTATTAGTTAGGTAAGTTTTTAGGGCTTTTTTGCTGCAGAAAGCAGCATACCGGCCAATCATTTATGGCCGGGTATTGTTGTAATGGAGGTTCCGGCCAGCCACGGAAGGATTAAAAACAGGGTTGAGAGTAGCCCGCCGCAAAATTTTGGCGGGCTTCCCTGGAGCATCCGGCCTTATCGGATCGGCCGATGTACGCTTTTTGCGCGAGGAGGCGGATATGAAAAACATAGTTGATACTCACAGAGTAGTTACTTTTTTAAACCGTCAGGAGCTGGAATTTTTGGATAAGATGGAACGCGATATGATGTTTTCCGGTTCAGCGCATATTTCGCGTTCCAAGATTCTAGAAGACCTGGTGGATGTGTTAAGCCGGACGCAGATCAGTGCCGTAGGCATTAAGGATAATCAGGAGCTAGAAACAAGGATTATCGCGGCAATCCGTCAATTGGCAGGCGAGCAGGTCACCAAGAAAGAAGGTAGATAAATGAAGACTGTTTATATCAATAATGATGCAAAAAATAGCGCCCTTTTGAATAAAGGCGGCGTTATGTTCTTTACGGTTGAGCGGTCAGCTTGTGTTTATAGCGGCATGGTTGTGCTCACTCCCGTAGAGAACAGCTGCCGCCGAAGGGCTGTATATATAACTGGATATAAGCATAATGGTCCACAACAGGCACCCGGCCTTATCGGATAGGCCGGTGTGCGTTTTCTACGCAAGGAGGTGCAAAATGAGAAGGACGCATAAAAGGGTCACTAGAAGGCATAGGAAACATCAACGCCGGCCAGCGGATATCTTTGAGATTATCAGAGGGTATTTCCGCATGCTGGTGGAAGCATAAGTAACATGGTAATGGCGGACGGCCGCGCGTAAGCGGTTGTCCGCCCGTCTTTATAAAAAAGTTTTCTACGCATGCACCCCGCCCTATCGGATGGGCGGGTGTGCGTTTTCTACGCAAGGAGGTGTGAAATGAGACGTATGCACAGAAAGCTGCACAAGAAAGCCAGACGGCAGCAAAGAAGGCAGTTAAGTTTTCTGGAAGCGCTGCGGCTTTACGAAGGCATGCCGTTAGGAGCCCGCTGGATGCCGTTCTAAAAGGATTAACCTTCGCGTAATTGTTTTTCTGCGTCGATAATGTCGCGGTTAATTACGCGAATGGTTTCCTTGATGCGGTCTTTGAGGATGTAAGAAGCGACTTTGGCGTCGAGGATTTCCCGCAGGATCTGAATACTCATTCTTAAATAACGCACTACTTCGCCTTCATCGGTATCAGTACACTGCAAAATCTTATCAAAACTGGTTCCCCTTAGCCAGGCCTCTACACAATTAGACAGGTGAAATTGCGGCTCTTTACTGAAATTAAAAATTTTGGATTTAATCTCCCGGCGCTTAATATCGGCAAAAATTTCTTCGCAAATATGACGGATGCGGCGGCTATTTTTGGAAAGCGCCGGCATCTGTTGATTTTTTCTCGGCTCAAAAACGCAGGCCGCAGTAACTACGCCTAAGCCGAATTCATCCAGTTGCTCCAAAATCCCCTGGCTGTATAATTCAGAAAGTAAGAGTTCATAGCCGTAGACGGTTTTGGCGAACAACCCTTTATCCGTCAGACTGTCGCTTTTAATATAATCCATACTCTTGAGCAGATTTAGTTTCGCGCTCATCAGGCGCAAGGCGTCTTCGCGTTCATGTTTGCGCGACTGATAATAATGCAAAGAACGCGGATAAATATCAAAAAGCCGGTCTTGAAATTTTTCATAAAGGTTGAGGATAGTGGCGTAGGAGGTATTTAATTGGCTACGGACTTCTTCCGGCGCTGAATAGATTACCCGTTTGACTTCGTCACCGGTAATCCTGCCTAAATTTACCCGCGAATAAACAAAACCTTCTTTATCGATGCCGCGCCGGCCGGCGCGGCCGGCCATCTGGTAAAAATCGCGAGTTTTTAAATTACGCACATAACGGCCGTAGAATTTTCTTAATTCGTCAAAGACCACGGAGCGGCTGGGCATGTTAATCCCCAGGGCGAAAGTTTCCGTGGTAAAGATCACTTTTAAGAGCCGGCTGGTAAAAAGGCGCTCGATTACTTCTTTAAGAGTGGGAAGCATGCCGGCGTGGTGATAAGCAATACCACGCTGGATCAGGGGATACAGTTCTCCTGTTGAACGCTCGTTTTTCAAATCAAAACGCACGCACAAATCATCAAACATGGCAGTGATTTGCGTTTTCTCTTCTTTAGTTAAGAAATTAAATCCCATTAATTCCTGCGCCAGGTCTTCGGCGCGGCGGCGGCCAAAGACAAAGTAGATGCAAGGCAATCCGTCGTCATCGCGGATATGGTCGATCAGTTTGAAAAGCCGGTTGGGTTTATAAATGCGCTGCCTTTTGAGCTGGTTGATATTATTGAGGATTTCGTTATTACAATGATAGAAGAAATGCAGGGGAACCGGACGCGTATCTTCGATTACGGTTTTTACCGGCTTATCGTGGATAGATTCAATCCAGGCGGCGAACTGTTTAATATTCGGGATAGTCGCGGAAAGCCCGAGTAATTTCATGTGTTTGGGTAAAAAGATCAGCGATTCTTCCCAGACCGTGCCGCGCTCCATATTATCGATATAATGGATTTCGTCAAAGATTACCCAGGAATAACGGTCTAAACTTTTCGGTTCATCCAAGATTTTATTGCGGAAAATTTCCGTGGTCATAATCAGGACCGGTGCGTTGGCATTTAAGGAAACATCTCCGGTAAGAATGCCGATGTTATCCTGGAATTGGCCCTGGAAATCGCGGAATTTCTGATTGGAGAGAGCTTTGATTGGCGCGGTATAGATTACGCCAAGATTATTTTCGGTGGAAGTCGCAATAATGTGTTCGGCAATTGCGGTTTTACCCGCTCCGGTAGGCGCGGAAACGATTACCGAATGTCCCTGATTAATATAATCAATCGCCTCTTGTTGAAATCTATCATAGATCATAAATTATATTATAATTGATTTTACCGGTAAAAGAAGTAAAATAAATAGTATGGGATATGAAATTGCTGTAAAAAATGCCTGGGATAGATTGGCTGATGCAACGGCTGAGCGTAAGTTCGCGGTTAAGCTCTTGGCCGATGAATACAGCGTAGATTTAGACAGCCGCAAGGTGCTTTCTTTGTCCTGTAATACGCCGGCCAAAGATTACACCGCAATTCTGATTTTACATTATCTGGTTGCCAAATCCAAAGGCCTGCCGCGGATAAAAGGGGAGTGGTTGACTTTCCGAGAGTTGGCCGGAGTGGAAGGATATGAGCAGGCATTCCGCCAGAGAGTGATTGAGCGGATTATTAAAAAATACGGCAAGAATCCGGAGGGTTTATTTTCTGTTTTAGGCCGGCTGCCGGGTGAAAAAATTAAGCAAGCTGACATCGCGATCAGCTTAAGCATATTTGCCGGCGTGCCGGCTTTAATCGAGATGTGGAAGGCGGATGATGAATTCGGCGCGGAAGCCAATCTGCTTTTTGACTCTAGCATTAAAGAAATTTATTGCACTGAAGATATCGTCGTTCTGGCGGAATTTATTGTCAGTCAAATATAGAAAGGAAGAAAGATGAAGAAGAGATATTTTTGGATGATCGCCGCAGCATTAATGCTTTGGATTATTCCGCATTTGAAACAGGTTAACGCGGAAAGAATAACCTATGACTCGGATAAGGCGCAATTTGAATTGCCGTTTGGCAGAAGTTATGATTATTCCGATATTTTAGTGTCGCGCGTAGTGGATGGTGACACTTTAAAATTAGAAAACGGAGAACGGGTGCGTTTGATCGGCATCGATACCCCGGAATTGCACGAGTCGCAAAAATTGGACCGCGACAGCCAAAGATCAGGACAAGATAAAAAGTTAATTCAGGGCATGGGAAAGCAGGCCTATGAGTTTACCAAAAATTTAGTCGAAGGCAAGCATGTGCGCTTAGAATTTGATTTGGAGCGTAACGACCGCTACGGCCGTTTGCTGGCTTACGTTTACCTTCAAGACGGCACATTCGTTAACGCGGAAATTATTAAGCAGGGCTACGCTTCGCTGATGACCTACGCGCCGAATGTTAAATACGTGGATTTATTTAGAAAATTATACACTGAAGCCAGAGAGAATCGGCGAGGGCTTTGGAAATAAACAGGAGGATAAATTATGTTGCGCTATTTAACCGCAGGGGAATCACATGGCAAGGGCCTGGTGGCGATTTTAGAAGGGCTGCCGGCCGGGTTAAAGCTGAATTTAGATAAGGTTAATGCGGAATTAAAGCGCCGGCAGGAGGGATTTGGCCGGGGTTTAAGGATGAAGATTGAAAATGATCAAGCGGAAATCATTTCCGGGGTCAAGAATATGGTCACTTTAGGCAGTCCGTTGGCTTTGTTGATTAAGAATAAGGATTACAGTATTGAAAAAATGCACAAGGTAATGTGCCCGCGGCCCGGGCATGCCGATTTGGCCGGTTTATTAAAATATGGCCTTTTTGATATCCGCGAAGTTTTGGAGCGCGCCTCGGCGCGCAGCACCGCCGCCACAGTGGGCATCGGAGCGGTTTGCAAGATTTTCTTAAGTCAATTCGATATAAAAATATTCAGCAAAGTTGTTTCCGTGGCCGGAGAAATTGATTTTATCGCTATGAAAGAAAAAATTTCTCAGGCAATCTCCCAAAAAGATACAGTCGGCGGAGTATTTGAGGTGATTGTTCAAGGCGCTCCGGTAGGATTAGGCAGTTATGTTCAGCCTGATTTGCGTTTAGACAGCCGCTTGGCCGGCGGGATAATGTCGATTCCCGGAATTAAGGCAGTAGAGATTGGTCTGGGGTTTGGCTACGGAGATTCTTTCGGTTCGCAAGTGCATGATCAGATTTTTTATTCCCGAGGTAAGGGGTATTTTCGTTCCAGCAATAATGCCGGCGGCATTGAAGGCGGAATCTCTAACGGCGAGGATATTATTTTACGTGCCTGCATGAAACCGATCTGTACTTTAATGCAGCCGCTGGCTTCGGTGAACATCTCTAGCAAAAAAGCGGCTAAGGCAAATACCGAGCGTTCAGATACTTGCGTGGTTGAGGCAGCCGGAGTGGTTGGAGAGGCAGTTTGTGCGTTTGTCTTGGCGCAGGCCATGCTGGATAAATTCGGCAATGACTGCCTTGCCGATATTAAAGTCAACTATAAAAATTATTTAAAAAGAATCCGTTAGATTCTATCATCTCTTTCGTCTATTAAGACGGAAGGAGGTGATAGACATGGAAAAAGCAGTAGAAATAAACCGTATCCACAAAGTTAGTGGGGATACTCCCACTAAGGCCTTTGTGGATATTGTTTTAAACGGACTGGTAATTACCGGCTTGCGCGTGGTGGATGGTAAAAACGGCCTGTTTCTGGGTATGCCGCGCCGCCAAGGCAAGGACGGTAAGTGGTATGATACCGTGTTTCCGCTTTCCAAGGAGATCCATGAGGCGCTTTCTGGAATAGTTCTGGAGGCCTACAAGGAAGCGGAGTAAGGTATGGCCAGCGGGTAGCCTTCAATCAGCCGCCACCCGCTGGCTATGCTTAGTCCTTTTCCTTTGACAGAGATTTAACTCTATACTATAATTGGGGATACTTTGAAGGATATATAGGTAAGGGGAAAGCCATGAAAAACATATATTTAGTCGGGTTTATGGGCACGGGCAAGACCAGTGTGGGTAAAGAACTGGCCAAGGCCAAAAAATACCATTTTGTGGACCTGGATGATTTAATTGAGCTGAAAGAACGGCGCCGGATTACGGATATCTTTGCCAAAGACGGCGAGCCGTATTTTCGTAAAATTGAGAAAAAGGCCTTAAAAGAGGTTTCCCGGGAAAAGGGCTTTGTGGTGGCCTGCGGCGGCGGAGTGGTTTTGGATAAAGATAATATTAAAGCGATGAAAGAGACCGGAAAGCTAGTTTGTTTAGGCGCTTCTTGCGATGCCATCTTAAAAAGAGTAGCCGGCCAGACACACCGGCCGTTGCTTAATGTCCCCAATCCTAAGAAACAGATTGATGTGTTGATGAAAATGCGCGCTCCTTATTATGCTCAGGCAGATAAAGTGATTGATACGAGCAAGCTTTCGATTAAACAGGTTGTTGGCAAAATTAATAAACTAACCCAAGAAAGCAAAAAGGTAAAAGTTAAAAGCAAAGACCGCAAAACAAAAGTCAAAAGTAAAAAATAAATGACTAATAAAGAAGCAATCGTGGCTTTAAATATGGTTAATGAAATCGGCAGCGCGCGTTTGGCGAAGCTGCTGAAATTTTTCGCTACGGCGCAGGAGATTTTACGCGCGCCGGAGCATAGATTGATTGCCAGCGGACTGAATGAAAAAACCGCGGCAAAAATTAGAGCTATCAAGAATCAGGATGTCGAGCGGGAATTTAATTTGGCTAAAAGATTGGGCCTGAATATTTTAATTCAGGATGATCCGGAGTACCCGCAAATTTTAAAACAGATTTCTTCGCCGCCGTTGGCGCTTTATGTTAAGGGCGAGATTATCGAACAGGATGAAAGCGCACTGGCGATTGTCGGCAGCCGGCTGGCGTCTTTCTCCGGTTTGTCTTTGGCAGAAAAATTTGCCGCTGATTTAGCTGTCCGCGGAATTACGATTATTTCCGGCCTGGCCCGCGGAGTGGATACCGCAGCGCATCAAGGCGCTTTAAAAGTTAACGGCCGAACCATCGCTGTGATGGGCAGCGGGTTTAATCAGCTTTATCCCGTAGAAAATAAAAAAGTAGCGGAAGAAATTTCCGAAAATGGGGCAGTGATTTCTGAGTTTTGCCTTGATGAAAAGCCGCTGAATTATAATTTTCCCCGCAGGAATCGGATTGTCAGCGGCTTAAGCCGCGGGGTAGTTGTAGTGGAGGCAGCGCAAAATAGCGGCGCCTTAATTACCGCGGATTTTGCCTTGGAGCAGGGCCGCGATGTGTTTGCTTTGCCGGGAAAAATTGACGCGCGTAATTCTGCCGGCACTAACCAGTTGATCAAACAAGGAGCTAAATTAGTTACCTGCGTGGAAGATATTTTAGACGAATATAATTTTAAGGCATCGGCTCATCCGGCGGTGAAAAACCGGATTAAAAACGCAATAGACGCTAATCTTAATCAGGGGGAGTCGGCTTTATATGATTTAATCTCTAATCAGCCGGTTTCTTTGGATGAAATCGCCGAGGGCTTGAATTTAGATATCCTGCAGATTTTTCCCATGCTTTTAAAATTACAGGTGAAAAAATTAATTAAACCCATCGCCGGCAAACAATATATAAGGAATTAAAAATGAGCAAAAAGAACCTGGTTATCGTAGAATCGCCAACTAAAGCCAAGACTATTAGTAAAATCCTGGGCACCAATTTTAACGTGGTTTCCTCCATGGGCCATCTTATTGACCTGCCGCAGAGAAAGCTGGGCGTGGATGTTGAAAAAGAATTTAAGCCGGAATATGTAGTGATTGCCGGCCGGCAAAAAGCGGTGACCGCTTTGAAAAAAGACGGCGAAGGCAAAGACGCGATTTATATCGCCACTGACCCTGACCGCGAAGGCGAGGCGATCGGCTGGCATATTAAGGACCGGTTTTTTAAAAAGAAAAAAGTCTTCCGCGTGATTTTTCATGAGATCACTTCTACGGCAATTAATGATGCTTTTAAGCATCCGCGCGAATTCGACGTCAATATGGTTGAGGCGCAGGCCGGCCGCCGTATTTTGGACCGCATCGTCGGTTATTTTTTAAGCCCTTTGCTTTGGAAGAAAATCGGCCGCGGCTTAAGCGCCGGGCGCGTGCAATCGGTGGCTTTACGTTTAGTGGTAGAAAGAGAAAGGCAGATCCAAAATTTTGTTCCGCAAGAATATTGGGAAATCGAAGCAGAGCTTAAAAAGGGCAGCCAGGCGTTTTTAGCAAAATTAGATAAAATCGATGAGAAAAAATGCGAAATTAAGAAAAAAGAAGAAGCGGATAAATTAGCGGAAGATATTAAAAAACAGAAATTTATTGTCAGCGATGTTAAAACTAAAGAAAAGCGCCGTTTCCCTTATGCCCCGTTTATTACCAGCACTCTGCAGCAGGAGGCGTTTAATAAATTAAGGTTTAACGCTACCAAAACCATGATTGTCGCTCAGCAGCTTTACGAAGGTATTGACATCGGCGAAAGCGCCCCGGTCGGCTTGATCACTTATATGCGTACCGATTCCACGCATGTGGCCAACGAAGCGATCAAAAGCGTCAGGGATTATATCGGCAAGCAATACGGTAAAAAATATCTGCCGGAATCGCCGAATACCTATAAAGTAAAAAAGCTCGCCCAGGAAGCGCACGAAGCGATTCGTCCGACTTCTTTAGGGCACTCGCCGGCGAACCTGAAAAGTTTTCTTACTCCCGAACAGTTTAAATTATATCAGCTGATCTATAGCCGTTTTGTGGCCAGTCAGATGAAGCCGGCGGAATATTTGGTCACCAGCGTGGATATTAAAGCCGGAGAGAGGTATTTATTTTCCGCTTCCGGCACTACCCTGGTTTTCGACGGCTTTACCGCGGTCTATGGCAATAATGAAGAAGAAACGGAAGATGAAGAAAAAAAGAAATCCGCCATCCCGGAATTATCTGGCGCAGATGTTTTGGATCTGATCGGGCTTACGCCATCGCAGCATTTTACCAAGCCGCCGCCAAGGTACTCCGACAGTTCTTTGGTTAAGGCCTTGGAAGAAGAAGGTATCGGCCGGCCGTCCACTTACGCGCCGATTATCCAGACTCTGGTTTTGCGCGATTACGTGCGCCGGTTAAAAGGTTATTTTCAGGCCACCGAGCTGGGATTTAAGGTTTGCGATTTATTGGTGGAATATTTTCCCAAGATTATGGATGTTAAGTTTACCGCTTTTCTGGAAGACGAGCTGGACGAAGTTGAAGAGGGAAAATTGGGCCGGCTGAAGGTACTTAATGATTTTTACGCGCCTTTTAAAGAGAGTATTGATTTCGCGCAGGAAAATATTAAAAAGGAAGTGATTGTTACGGATCAGGTTTGTGAATTATGCGGCAAGCCGATGATCGTTAAGTGGGGCAGAAAAGGAAAATTCCTCAGCTGTTCAGATTATCCAACCTGTAAATTTTCCAAATCGATTACTACCGGAGTAAAATGCCCGCAGGAAGGCTGCGGCGGGGAGTTAATCGAGCGCCGCTCGCGCCGGGGCGCGTTTTACGGCTGCACAAATTATCCCAAGTGCACCTTTACTTCAAGAAATTTACCGGAGAAATAAATGGATCGGTTTGTCGAAAAATTTATCAGGTATCTGGAGATCGAAAAAAATTATTCCAAGTATACCATTTTAAATTACAAAAAAGATTTGGATGATTTTATGGCTTTTCTCGGCCAGGCGCCTCTGGAAAGCGTAGATTATTTATTTATCCGCAAATATTTGGCGCTTTTAAAAGAAAAACAAATCTCCAGCCGTAGTGTCGGCAGATATCTTTCTACCCTCAGAACATTTTTTAAATTTTTGGCTAGAGAAGGCTATTTAAAGGCCAACCCATTGTTGGGAATTTCTAGCCCGAAGCAGGATAAACACTTGCCTTCTTTTATGACGGAAGAAGAAGTAACTAAGTTAATCGATGCGGTTATTCTTAAAGATGCTAAAGATGATAAAGCCTTACGCGATAAAGCTATTTTAGAAATGTTTTATTCTACCGGCATGCGGATTTCTGAGGTAGTCGGATCAAATATTTCCAGCGTTGATTTTATCAGCGGGATCGTTAAGGTGATGGGTAAGGGCAAAAAAGAGCGGATCGTGCCGATCGGCGAATGCGCGCTTTCGGCCTTGCGCAAGTATTTAGATAAGCGTAAAACTCAGACTGATGCTTTGTTTTTGAATAAGAACGGCCGCCGGATCACTGACCGCGGAGTGCGTGGGATCGTGGCTAAGTACTTGCGCCTGGCCTCAATGAAGCAGGGGATATCCCCGCATACCCTGCGCCATTCTTTTGCCACGCATCTTTTAAACCGCGGCGCGGATTTAAGAAGCGTGCAGGAACTGTTGGGCCACGCCAATCTTTCCACAACGCAGGTATATACCCATTTAACCACTGAGCGGCTAAAAAACATTTACGATAAAGCGCATCCCCGCGCGTAAAAATATGTTTATAATCTACGATTTGATATTTCTGGTAGTTATAATACTTTATCTGCCGGGTTATTGGCTAAAAGGTAAGTTCCATTCCGGTTTCTGGTCGCGCTTTGGCAGGATTTCCCGCGGCATAGTTTTAAATCGGCCGGTCTGGATCCACGCGGTAAGCGTGGGCGAGATAATTTCTCTGAAGGGGTTGCTGGAAGGCCTGCGTCGAAAATACCCGCAAAAGAAATTTGTCATTACTACGGTTACTCCCACGGGCAATAAGATCGCTGCTTCGCTGGCTGAGCCAGGCGATCTAGTGACTTATCTGCCGTTTGATTTTAGCTGTATCGTCAGCCGTTTTATAAAACAAGTTAATCCTTGTATTTTGATTTTAGCCGAAACAGAAATTTGGCCTAACCTTATCAACTGTTTAAATGATAGAGGCATTCCTATTGCCGTAGTTAACGCCCGGATTTCCGACCGGTCATTGAGGGGTTATTCAGCGCTGAAGTTTCTGGTTAAGCCGGTTTTAAATAAAATAAATTTGTTCTGCTGTCAGTCTGATATTGATGCCGGCAGGTTGGCGCGTTTAGGGGTTAAATCGCAAAAAGTCCGGGTAACCGGCAATATGAAATTTGACGCCTGCCTGGCTTGTGAACCTGGCGCCGGGGATCTTCGTAAAAAAATCAGTTTGACCTTTGCGGATAAACTTTTTGTCTGCGGCTCAACTCATCCCGGGGAAGAAGAGATTATCCTGCGGGTATTTAAAAGATTACAAAATAATTTTTCCGGCCTGAGGCTTTTGCTTGCCCCGCGGCATCCAGAAAGGTCGGGGGAAGTGGAGGAATTAGTCAGGTCAGCCGGGCTTATACCTTTAAGGATCAGCCAGATGGCGGTGGCGCATCCGCAGGCCGTATTTATTCTTGATACGATCGGCCAGCTGACGCGCTATTACGCGATCGCGGATATCGTTTTTGTCGGAGGAAGCTTGATTAAAAAAGGCGGGCATAATATTTTAGAGCCGGCGGTTTTGGCTAAACCGATAATTTTCGGTCCGGAAATGTTTAATTTTCGCGACATTGCCGGATTATTTATCGCCCATCGCGCGGCGATTACCGTGAATAACGAAGCCGATTTAGAAGGAGCGTTAGGCAACCTATTGAATAATCCAGGCCTAGCTAAAGAATTAGGCCGGAGGGCGCAAGAGCTGATTGAGAAAAA
>JAKAMF010000033.1 GCA_021813045.1 bacterium
CACCGTTTCCTGAAACGAAGCGGCGATGTCTTTTTTTGCTGCCGGCTGCTTACCCCGGGCATGATATAATACCGCCGTCTTGATTCCACTAAAACTAAAATTAAACGGTTTGGCCGTACCGGAACACTTAAACTTAATTTTTTTAGGATTACCTTTGGCAGCTAATTTTTCGATCAGCGGCCCGCCCGGATAGCCCAAACCCAAAATCTTAGCTACTTTATCAAAGGCCTCGCCAGCCGCATCATCCTGCGTTGCTCCAAGCAACGTAATATCCGTAAAATCTTTTACGTAAAACAAACTGGTATGCCCTCCGGAAATAATCAAAGCGGCAAAAGGAAATGTGATATTTTTTTCACTTAAGAAATTTGCGTATATATGCGCGTAAATATGGTCAACTTCCTGCAAAGGGACATTTAACCCTAAACTCAAAGCACGGCTAAAGGCAATTCCCACTGCCAAAGAACCAAATAATCCGGGATAAGCGGTTACGCTGACCAAAGAAATATCTTTACGTTTAATTCCGGCGCTCCTCAAGGCGCAATCAGTTACCTGACTGATCGCCTCCAGCTGTTTGCGGCTGGCGATCTCCGGCACTACCCCGCCGTATCTAGTATGAAAATCAATGCTCGAGCTGACAATATTAGAAAGAACTTTTTTGCCGTCTTTAACTACTGCCGCGGACGTCTCGTCGCAAGAAGTTTCTATACCCAAAACATACATATTATTTTACCAACTCCGATAAATAAACAAACTCATACCCTTCTTTTTCCAGCTGGGGAATCACCTGGCTTAAAACTTCCAAGGTATTTTTACGGTCATGGCCGATACCGACCGCGCTGCCGTACCGGTTGGCCCTAGCTTTTAATCTTTTGATCTCTTCTTTAATCGAAGCCGGAGTTGACTGATTATCTAAAAATATATCCCTTCTGGCAAAACGAATGCCGGCCCGGCCGGCCAAATCAGCGCAAACCGAATCGCCAGACACATAACTATCCAGAAAATATAACTGCCTTTTTTTAAGCTCTCCAAAAATCACCGTCATTACTCTTCTATCGCTGGTTGCCTTAGAGCCCATATGATTGGAGATCCCTTTGGCATAAGCGATACTTTCCAGGGCGCTAGACAGGATATTACGGATCGTTTTTTCATTCATAGAAGTCAAAATTGTATTCTTTTCCAGCCCCATTTTTTCTTTCGGCTCCATGGGCAAATGCAAGATTATTTCGCATCCCAAGGCATGCCCTTCAGAACTCACTTTTTTAGAAAATGGCAGATTCGGCAGAACCGATAAAGTTAACGGCGCTTTTATTTTTTTAAGGATACTAAAATTATTCAGGTTATATCCCCAATCATCCAAGACAATGGCGATTTTACCTTTTAATTCTACGGCTGCCGGAGGCTTAGGCGGCATTTTAATCGGCCTGGCCTTTTCCGGCCGCGCTAAAAGATGCAGAATAATCAAACCTTCGGTAATTACCGCCAATAATAAAATTAAAACTAAAAAATTAATTCCCTTTTTTTCTTTCATAAATTTTTATTGCCTTTAAAACATCTACTGCGCGCATCAGCTGATTATCGCTTTTATAATCAGGCGCTTTATCCTGTTTAACCGCATCCGTTTTATCCTTTGCATCCTTAATATCAAAAAGATCTTCTTTCTCCGCAAGCTCTATCTTGCCTTCTTCTACAAGAATATCCGGTACCACGCCATTGCCGTGGATCATTTTTCCCGAAGGGGTAAAATATTTACTGGTGGTTAACCGCAAAGCCGAGCCATCGCTTAAAGGAATTACCGTCTGCACGGAACCCTTGCCGAATGACTTAATCCCCACAATGATCGCCCGCTTATAATCCTGCAAAGCGCCGGCGACAATCTCGCTGCCGGAAGCCGAACCATCATTAATTAAAACAACCATGGGCAGGCTAAGGTTGGGTTTTTTATTTTGAGAAACAAATTCAAGATTTTGCTCTTTTTTACGGCCCTGGGTATAAACAATTTTCTTGCCGTCTTCTACAAAATTTTCGGTTACGCTCACTGCCGATTCCAAAAGCCCGCCGGGATTATTGCGCAGGTCTAAGATCAAAGCATTGGCGCCCTGTTTCTGCAAATTTCCCAAAGCCACCGCTAAATCAGCCGGTGTATTCTCGCGAAATTCCACTAAACGGATATAACCAATGCCATCTTCCAAAATCCTAGTATCTTTTATATCTTTAATTTTGATGATATCACGGACGATCTTAAATTCTAAAATCTTTTTTTCCGATTCACGCAAAATCGTCAAATTAACCGGTTGGCCCGGAGCACCGCGCATCTTCTTTACCGCTTCAGTAAGCGTAATATCCTTGGTTAATTCACCGTCTATCTTAACAATACGGTCTCCGGCTTTTACTCCGGCTTTCCAAGCCGGGGTATCTTCAATCGGCGTAATTACCGTTAATAAACCGTCTTTAACGGTAATCTCAATCCCCAACCCGCCAAACCTGCCCTCAGTCTCTGACTTTAACTCGTTGTAGGTCTCCGGATCCATAAACTGGCTGTGCGGGTCAAGCGAAGCGACCATGCCGGAGATCGCGCCGTAAATCATTTTCTTGGAATCTACCTCATCAGCATAATCCGATTCAACAATTGCCAAAGAATCGGAAAAAAGTTCTACTTGACGAAATAAATCGTCTTTTTTATTTTTATCAATACCGGAGATCGCCCAAGAGCTTACCGCTAAAATAACCGCACAGGCGATTATCCCAATCAAAATTTTCTTACGCATTATCCAGCCTCCTCCGGAGAACCTCCTGCACAACTTTTGGATTGGCCTTGCCTCCGGTTTTCTTCATTACCTGCCCGACTAAGAACATCAGCGCGTTGGCCTTGCCGGATTTGAAATCCTCCACTGACTTAGGGTTGGCCTTAATTACCGCTTCAGCCTCTTTATCTAAAGCGCCTTGATCGGAAATCTGGGCCAGGTTTTTTTCCTGGATAATTACTGAGGGAGATCTCCCCGAAGCAATCATTTCCTCCAAAACAATTTTACCGGTAAGATGCGAAATCAACTGCTTATTCTCTACCAGATCAATTAACTCAACTAAATTTTTTGCCGGTACTCTTGACTGGCCGGCCAGCGGGCCGATCAGCCAATTAGCAACTGGTTTTTTATTTTTATCCGGCCAGGCGCAAAAACATTCTTCGGAATAGCCGGCCCTATCTTTGCTAGCAACTAAAATTCCGGCGTCATATTCAGAAAGCCCGTACTCCCGAACAAAACGCTGTAATCTTTCTTTAGGCAACTCTGGCAATGCCTTTTTCACCTGTTCAATCTTTTCTTTGCTGATCAGAAACGGCGGCAGGTCCGGCTCAGGAAAATAGCGATAATCTTTAGCCTCTTCTTTAGTGCGCATCACCACGGTCTTATTTTCTTTAGGATCCCAAAGCAGAGTTTGTTGAATAATTTTCTCTCCGCTTTCCAATAAAACCTTCTGCCTCTGAATTTCATAGGCAAGCGCGTCTTTCACGCCTTTAAAAGAATTCATATTTTTCAGTTCGGTTTTGGTGCCCAGTTCTTGGGCTCCCTTGGGCCGCAGAGAAATATTGGCGTCGCAGCGCAAAGTGCCTTTTTCCATGTCGCAATCGGAAACCTCAAGATATTCCACAACCATTTTTAAATCGGATAAATATTCATGCGCTTCCTGCGGAGAATGGATATCCGGTTCGCTGACAATTTCCAAAAGCGGGATACCGGTGCGGTTTAAGTCCAATAAACTATTGCCGGATTCATGGATCAATTTTCCCGCGTCTTCTTCCAGATGCGCGCGCTTAATGCGAATGCGCTTGGCCTGGCCATCAACTTGAATATCTAAAAAACCATCTTTGCAAACCGGCAAGTCATACTGCGAAATTTGATAATTTTTCGGCAAGTCAGGATAATAATAATGCTTGCGGTCAAATTTAGTAAATTCCTGGACTGTGCAATTAAGCGCCAGCCCGGTTTTAATCGCGTAATCTAAAGCGGTTTTATTTAAAACCGGCAAAGATCCCGGCAGGCCCAAGCAAACCGGACAGGTCAGGCTATTAGGGGGCGAGCCAAACTCGATCCGGCAATTACAAAAGGCCTTGGTCTTGGTTTTTAACTGAACATGGACTTCTAATCCGATTACCGCTTCGTATTCCATTATAATTTTGGTTTTAACTTATGCCACTCGGTGCTTTGCTCATAGGCATAGGCAGCGCGAAAAATCGTTTCCTCAGCAAACGGCTTGGCTAAAATCTGCAGGCCGATCGGCAGGCCGCTTTTAGTCAGGCCGCAAGGCAGAGAAATTGCCGGAATTCCGGCTAAGTTGACCGAAATCGTATAAATATCTGAAAGATACATGCTCAACGGATCAGCGGATTTTTCGCCGATCTTAAACGCCGGAGTTGGCGCGGTTGGCGCAACAATACAATCAAATTCAGAAAATACTTTATCAAAGTCATTTTTTATCAGAGTCCTTACTTTGAGCGCACGCAAATAATACGCGTCATAATAACCGTGTGAAAGCGCGAAAGTGCCTAAGAGAATCCTACGTTTGGCTTCCTGGCCAAATCCCTCTCCTCTGGTCTGCTTATACGACTCAATCAAATTTTGTATACCGGCTTTACGCAAACCATACTGATCGCCGTCAAAACGCGCCAAATTAGAACTGGCTTCCGCAGTAGCAATAATATAATAAACCGGCACCGCGTATTGAGAATTAGGCAAAGAAACCGGAGCAACCTGCGCGCCTAAACTTTTTAATTTATTGATTGCTTCATCGACTATCTTTCTGGTTTCCGGATCCATGCCTTCAATAAAATATTCTTTTGGCACGCCTACTTTTAGTCCCTTAATATCGCCATGTAAAGCTTGAGTATAATCCGGAACCGGTATATCCGCGCTGGTCGAATCCTTTTCATCATGACCGGAAATAATATTCATCAGCAGCGCGCTATCGCGCACATCCTTGGTCAAGGGGCCGATCTGGTCAAGGCTGGAAGCAAAAGCAATCAGGCCATAACGGGAAACTCTTCCGTAAGTCGGCTTCAAGCCAACCACTCCGCAAAATGCCGCCGGCTGACGGATCGAGCCTCCGGTATCCGAACCCAAAGCCCAGATCGCTTCATCGGCTGCCACTGCCGCGGCAGACCCGCCAGATGAACCGCCGGGAACACATTCCAGATTCCAGGGATTATGCGTCGGGCCAAAAGAGGAATTTTCCGTAGATGAACCAAAAGCAAATTCATCCATATTCAGCTTATTCGGCCAAATAGCAATACCGGCTGATTTTAATTTTTTGATTACAGTAGCGTCATAAGGCGGCTTAAACCCCTCTAAGATTTTTGAACAACATTCGGTATTCAATCCTTCAGTGCAGATATTGTCTTTAATCGATATCGGTAAGCCGCATTGATTAATCTGCCCGGGTTGGGCAAGACGGACATAGGCGCGGACCCGCGGATCAACTTCTTGAATCCGACTACTTAAAGCAGTAGCGATATCGTTAACTGTAGTCTCTTTCTTTTCCAGTTTTTCTAATAATTCGTGGGCGGTTAATTTATTCAGCATTTTACTCAATTACCTTCGGCACCGCGTAAAAATCGTTCTTCTTCTGCGGGGCATTAGCTAACGCCTGAACAGCGGGTAAAGATTCTTTTGGCGAGTCTTCTCTTAATATATTATTTAAAGGTAAAATATGGCTGGTTGGGCTGACATTGCCGATATCCGCGTTTTTCAACTTATCAATAAAATCTAAAATCGCGGCCAGCTGCCCGGAAATCTTCTTCAGCTCTTCCTCGCTCAGCTGGATCCGGCTCAAATTCGCCACATACTCAATCGTTTCCCGGGAAATTGCCATTACTCCTCCTAATTTAAAGAGTTATAATATCATTCTTTCCCTCAAAAGTCCATTGATTTTGATGCTCGTTACGGCAGCAGATCATGCTTTATTTTAGCTTTTGCTCTTTGCTCGCTAGATTGCGGCGGGTCCTGCCTGCCGCTTATTTCTTCTAGCCGCCAGCCGCTATCCAGCTACTAGCTTAATTATTAATTAATTTTAGCTTTTGCTAAGCGAGCAAAAGCTAAAATAAGAAATATTGGCAAATCGACAGGCAAAACTCACTGTAATATTAGAAATATTAATGGACAAAATGCGGAGATTAGGTAGAATAATTTAATATGAAAAAACCAGTCTACAAACTTGACGCCAAAACCGGCGAGTTCATTATTGAGAATTACAATCTGGCCAAGCCGTTTGCCAACTTCTTCCCCGGCATTGCCGGCCGCTACGGTATCCCGATCTGGGCCTTTTACGTTAACCGCGGGCAGGCGATCGCCAGTTTCGGCACCCGCGACAAAGACCATGCGATTATGGAGTATTTTCCGGCTAATCGTTCCTGGCAAAATACCCCTTTAGCCGGCTTTCGTACTTTCCTCAAAATCAGCTCTGGCAAAAATTTTACCTTTTATGAGCCATTCGCCAATACGCTTGCCAATAATTCTTTTGACATTACCAACCGCATGTACATCTCTTCTGCCGAATTAAAAATCGAAGAAGAAAATGCTACGCTTGGCCTAAAGACAACAATTGAATATTTCACTATCCCCAATGACAATTACGGCGGCTTAGCCAGAATCATTACCCTGGAAAATACTTCCAAAACTGCTAAAAAAATCCAATTACTCGACGGTATGCCGCAGATCGTGCCCTTCGGAACTAACAACTGGTTCCTAAAAAAAATGTCGCGCACCATCGAGGGCTGGATGTACGTTAACAACCTGGAAAAAGGCGCGCCGTTTTTTAAGCTGGCAGTTGACCCAACCGACCGGCCGGAAGTAATCCATATTAAAGAAGGTAACTTTTACCTGGGATTTGATTATCAAAACAATAAACCAAAAATCATTAAGCCGATTGTTGACCCGCAGGCTGTCTTTGGCGCGTCCACTGATTTATCTTTCCCAGCGGCATACCTAAAAGAAAATAAATTTGCTTATCCCAAAGATCAGGTTTTAAACAGCCGCTTCCCCTGCGCTTTTATTTTATCTAATTTAGAATTAAGGCCCAAACAATCTAAAAAATTCTACTGTTTGGCGGGCTATATGTTAAATATAGGTATCCTTAACAGCCACCTTTCTAAAATCACGCGAGCCGGCTATCTAGAAGAAAAACAAAAAGAAAATCACCGGATCATTCAAGAATTGCAGGCGGATGTACAAACGCAAAGCGCCAAGCCGGAATTCGACCTCTACACCAAACAAAACTATCTGGACAATATCCTGCGCGGCGGATACCCGGCGACTTTTACTCATGGCGAAAAGAAAAGTATTTTTTACCTTTACTCGCGCAAGCACGGCGACCTGGAACGCGATTATAACAAATACTATATCCAGCCGACTTATCTTTCGCAGGGAAACGGAAATTACCGCGATGTTAACCAAAACCGGCGCTCGGATGTCTGGTTCAACCCGGATATTAAAGACGAAAATATTATTACCTTCTTTAATCTTCTGCAAACTGACGGCTTTAATCCTTTGATCGTCAAGGGCGCAACTTTTACCCTCAAAGATAGCCCGGAGGCAAAAAAAGAAATCTCCGCCCTAGTTGCTGCCGGCGAAACGGAAAAATTATTTAAGTTATTAGAAAAACCCTTTAGCCCGGGCGAACTAATCCTTTACCTTCAAGAACACAAAATCAAATTAAAAAAATCCTATGATGAATTCCTCTCTCTGGCCCTGTCTTTAAGCCATAAAAATCAGGAAGCTGAGCACGGCGAAGGTTTCTGGACTGATCATTGGACCTACAACTTGGACTTGTTAGAAAGTTATCTGGGGGTTTATCCGGAAAAATTAGCGGAAATTGTTTTTCAGAAAAAGGTCTTTACTTTTTTTGACAATGCCGAAATAGTCAAGCCCAGATGCGAAAAATATGTGCTTTATAACGGAAAACCGCGCCAGCTGCATGCAATCGCTTCTGACCCGGCAAAAAAAGAATTGATTAAAAAACGGCTGGTCTTACCGCATGTAACCCGGGCCGAATACGGCCATGGCGATATTTATTACACCACTCTAATCAATAAACTTTTATGTTTGGTGGCGAATAAAATGGCCTCCCTAGACCCTTTTGGCGCGGGAATCGAAATGGAAGCGGATAAACCAAATTGGTACGACGCCTTAAACGGCCTGCCCGCGCTCTTCGGCTCTTCTTTATGCGAAACCCTAGAGTTAAAACGCTATTTAAATTTTATTCGGGATGCGCTAAATAAAACTCCGGAAGCAAACATATCCTGCAGCGAAGAAATATTTGATTTTTTAAACAAACTGGCGGAATTAAGCGCAGGAAAGATTTCCGATTACGAATACTGGGATAAAACCCATACCGTTAAGGAAGATTACCGGCACAAAACTAAGCTCGGCTTAAGCGGCAAAGATGTGGAATTTAATCATCAAGACTTAAGTAATATCCTGGAATTATTCTTGCGCAAACTTAACGCGGGGATTGAAAAGTCGCGCCAGAAAAATATCTATTACTCTTACTTTATTAACGAGGCAGCCGAATACCGGAATATCAGCGCTTCGCATATTATGCCCTCTAAATTTATCCAAAGAAAAATCCCCTTCTTTTTGGAAGGCCAAATGCACGCTTTAAAAATCAGCCAAGCTGCCCCCAAAAAACTATATACGGCAATTAAAACCAGCCCGCTCTATGATAAAAAATTAAAAATGTACAAAGTTACCGCGCCGCTTAGCTCGATGCCGGAAGAAATCGGCCGCTGCCGCGTATTCGCTCCGGGTTGGCTGGAAAATGAGTCAATCTGGCTGCATATGGAATATAAATACCTGTTGGAAGTCCTGCGTAGCGGCTTAAATGAAGAATTTTATCAGGATATTAGATCCTGCCTGATCCCTTTTCAAAAACCCCAAACCTACGGCCGCAGCATCCTGGAAAATTCTTCTTTTCTGGTTTCCAGCGCATTTTCCAATAAAAAATTAGCCGGCACCGGGTTTGTCGCCCGGCTTTCCGGCTCAACCGCGGAATTTATCCAGATCTGGCTGACCATGGCCAGCGGATTAAAACCGTTTTTCTTAGATGAAAACGGGAAACTGGCCTTGCGCTTTACACCAAAATTAGCCGGCTGGCTGTTTGACAAAAAAGGAACTTTTAGCTTTAATTTCTTAGGTAAGATTAAAGTAAATTACCATAACTCTAAAAGAAAAGATACTTACGGCAAAAACGCCGGCCGGATAACAAAAATCGCCCTTACCGATAAAAACGATAAGAGCGTCAACTTCACTTCAGGCATTATCCCCTCTCCTTATTCCGAAAAGATCAGGTCACGCCTAATCAAACAAATCGATATATATCTGGAATAGCAATCTCTTTTGCGTGCATTCGAACTTTGCTTCGCAAAGCTTCGAAATTTCGCCACATTGCACCTTCGGTGCATTTTGGTGCTCAAAATTTGCGGCGGTAATAGACACGGATCAAATGCTGGGTATCAATGGTGGTCAGCGCGCCGCCATAGGGATCAAAGGTGATATTACCGATCGGGCTGACATTACCTTCGCCGTACTGCAAGATAAGTTCATCTTCCTTGGAAGGCAAATAGCGGAATTCCATGTAAAAATTATGATGGCCGGTCAACTTATTATTTCCGGCAATCACATCAACCGGATTCTTCCAGCGGGAATAATTATACTTAAAAAGCATGCCAAACTTCGGAGTAGGCATATAAGAAAGCTCTAAGCCGTTGTGATTCATTAAATCGGAATTCTGGCCGGCAAACTCAAAGGGATTACGGGTATAGTCCAGGTAAAGATTTACCTTATCGGCCAAAGCAATGTTTACGCCAAATTTAAAAATATTATAATAGGGATATGGCGGCTGAGGGAATATCTGTTGATTATAAAGATAGTATAACGCATCGCGGTATTTCTTGGCATCCTCAATATATGTCTTGGCTAATTGCGCACTGTTAAAAACGCTGCGCGGATAATTGCCGTAGCCTAAGTTATAGTCATTGGTGTATTCCCACACAGTATTGGCGCTTAACCAATCAAAAAACGCATAATCGAAACCAAGCGAGCCGGTTTTTAAAGAACAATCCTTACCGTCAGCAATTGGATTAGACGACCAGTCAGAAAGAAATTCCCCGGTCTGATCGTTATAAATAAACGGGTCTTTCCCATAGCTGGATTTAGGTAAATTTTGATAAATGCCGAGCACCCTGGTGGTGAGCTGTTCTGTTGGCTTAAACATCAGCTCATCGCGCACTACCGCCTCAACAAAACCGCCGCCGGTTTTCTGCACATGGCGCACATCAAAAAGATTGCTAAAACTATTCTTAAACATCGCCTCCCAGCGGAAGCCCACTGCCTGGCGGCCGATATCGATACCATCGCCGATACGGGTAGCATTAATTTCATCCCACTTTAAAGCCGGA
This sequence comes from bacterium, assembly GCA_021813045.1. Lineage (GTDB taxonomy): Bacteria > Omnitrophota > Gorgyraeia > Gygaellales > Profunditerraquicolaceae > JAKAMF01. The sequence goes on from JAKAMF010000033.1 coordinate 10,445, forward strand.
TATTCCAAGCCGGAATAATAATAATCAAACGGCTTGCGGAAATTGATGTGTCTGCCCCAGAAAGTATCAATACGGGTATTGCGAAAAGATGAAAGCGAACTATAGAAGCCATCGTCAATATAAGAAAAATAGGCCTTGGCTTTTGTTAAAAATGGTTCATTTTTTTGCGGTTTAATTTCATCATAGCCGTAAGCCAGATCCATAACGTTCTCAAACGGATAACGGCCGAACAAAGAAAAATAATAGGCATTACCGCGCGACTTAGTACGGTAATCCTGATCGGTCAGATCATAATACGTCTGGGACGCCAAAACTTCAGCCGAACTTTTAATGCCCTTAACCGGCTGATAAGCTAAATCCATGCCCCCCACGAAATTCTTTTGGTCAATGCTATTGCTCTGATTAGGATTAAAACCCACGCGGCCGGTCAAGGTCGCGCCGGCCATAAAATTGTCTCCCATATACTGTTTAAAGCGCGAAGCGGAAACCGCGTTATCTATATGGCCGTAATCCTGCCAAAGCGTTTTAGATGTCGCTGCGGTAGTGCTAAAATAGGTGTGATCACTGGGCTGCAAAGTCATCGAAGCGCCTCTTAAAGCCGTAAGGTAAGCGCCGTTAGAATCGCGGGATAAAAACTGTAAAGAATTATCCCAATATCCCTTGGTAAAATCAGGCACATAAACACCGCTATTATAAATCCCCGGAGAATAGCTGCGCAGCCATAAACTATCTTCCCACCAAATATGATGGTTAGAAATGCCCAGCGGGTCATCAGAAATAAGCGCCTGATCCTGATAAGCGATAGGAAATAACCTTAGATTAACTGCTTCGGAATTATAATCAAGGAACATTTCCCGGAACGGCTGGAATTGACGGTAAATTTTTGACTCGCCGACATTAAGCGTATCGTGAGGAGTAAAAGCTCCGGTTGTGCTATATGCCCCGATCTTACCGTTATTAACTTTTACTTCCGGAAGGTTAAACGAATTGCCTAAACGCAAAGAACGCACTGTTTGATTTACGCTATAACCGGTATTCGACCAATACAGCTGTTCGATCTCTACTTTATCGCCAAAAGCTGTAGTAATGGTCTGTTTGGAGGCCTTCCCGGTGTAGCTCCAGGGATCAACCGTAATGTTGGAATGAAAATTAAAACCTTCTTTATTATCCGTATCCATATTAACGGATAAGCTGTCATAAATCCTGGAATCAAAAGTATTAAACCGGCGGTTCAAAGCATCCTGAGAAAGCATGCGCCAGTTTCTTTCATTCATATCGTAATTAGCGCGCTTCCAGATTGTTTCGCCGGAATTAAAACCTATGCCCAGTTGAGCATGACCGGTTAAATAGATATCGCCGATTTTATACCTATTTTTAGAATTTTTTTCCTGCGCGGAAGCACCCTCTCCCGGCCTTCCGCCAAGCTCAAAAAGAGCCCTTTCCATAGCATCGTACCTAGACAGCTCTAACTGGTCTACCCCGGAAAAAGGCGATGGCGCAATCTGGCCCGCGGGAAGAAAAGCTTGGGCATTTCGATCGTTAATCCGTTCAATATAATTCCGGGCAAGAATATTACCGGGATCAGCAGCTAAAGCGCTGTTAAATTCCAAAAGGGCGTCGTTATACTTACCTATTTCATAAAAAGCAATTCCTAACTGACAAAGGTATTCTGCTGAAGAAGCGGCGCCAAAGGCGGGAGAAAAACCAACCCAGAGAAGCAGGATAGCCAAAAGCAGCGGTAATTTAAAAAATTTTATTTTCATTTTTTATAAAAAAATAGCTTGAAATTGACCCTGTCAATTCCAAGCCAGATTACAGCTCCTCCAAACTGTAACGATTTTTCATCATAAGTAAATATAATATACCTTATGAGTGGTCGTTTGTCAACCCTAAATTATTCCCTGATCCCTCCGGAGCTGGCGCCACATTAATTTTTAAAGTATGCATAAAAAGGATCAAATAAAGCCTGCCTTTGTGCACCGCAAAAATACTCCCCTTAACCTTACAGAAGAATTTTTCTCTTTGCTGATCTGAATTATGCCATTTAAGAATATAGATATGCGGGGATGGGCGCTTCGCCGGCTGGGCCTGTATTTCTTTGACAATATAAATAAAATGGCGACTGACAATGCTACGCAAGCAGA
>JAKAMF010000100.1 GCA_021813045.1 bacterium
AGGGGGGTATTTAGCCGCTTTAATCTTTTGTTTTAGCAGCGCCTATGCCGGTTGTTTTTATAATATCATTTCTTTGCGCACGCTTTGCTGGTTTGGCGGTGTTTTGTATTGCCTGGAGTTATTTCTCGCCGGGAAAAAACTGCTATTTTTGTTTCTGGCCGCGCTTGGATTAGGCCTGCAATATCTGGCGGGATTTGCCCAGTTTGCCGTATATAGCTGTTATTTTTACCTGATTTATCTTATCTATCGGCTGATAATACAAAAAACAAGGCCATTGAAAATACTGTTTTGTGTGTCTTTTTTCGGGATTATTTCCGCATTAATTTTTTTACCCCAGGCAATTCTTACTTATAAACTGGCGGCTTTGTCCGGCCGCGCAGAGGCAACTTTAGGGTTTGCTCTTTGGCGTTCATTTTTACCCTTAGGATTCTTAGGGATTATTTTTCCCTATTCAGCTTTGCCTTTTACTTCCAGCAATTTTTATATCGGGATCTTGAGCCTGTTTTTTGTAATTTATGCTTTACGTTCAGCCAAGCAGCCGCAAATAAAGGCGCTGGTTTTAATTCTGCTGCTTGCTTTATTCTTCGCCCTGGGAAAATATAACCCGGTATACGTGTTAATTATAAAAATATTAAAGCTTTATAGTTTGCGCAATCCTTCTAAATTCCTCTTTTTTGCTGTTTTTCCTTTGGCGGTATTATCCGGATACGGCTTTACCCGTTTTTATGCCGCGCCTGACCAGAAGAAGGCCGTTAAAACAAAAAGCAATTTTCGTTTATTATTAACAGCCGGTGTTTTTATCTTTTTATTTTCCAGCCTGTGCCTTTATTTATTTAAGCCGCAGATTATTCAAGCGGGCAGGTGGTATGCGGAAAAATTCATTTTTGGCCAGCCGCATCACCGCTATAGCCTTGAGCATTACCTTGGCCAAATCAGTCAGGTTTATGAAAATTTTTCCGCTGCTTTTTCTTTAGGCAGCCCGTGGGTTGTTATTACTTTTGTTTTAATTTTAATAAGCCTGGTTTTTTTACCGGCCTTATTAAGGTCGCGGCGCCTGGTATTAAGTGTAATTTTTATCGATCTGTTTATCTTTAGTTACTATGGCATCGGATTCCGCGGCAACATTAAACCGTTCGCAGAGCTGGCTCCGCAAAACCCGGGGATTTTCGCTATCTTAAAATCAGATAAAGCGATTTATCGGATCATGCCTTTTATGATTACGGATAAAAAAATACCTAACTGGGCCCGGCCTAACGCAAATATCGCTTATAGTATTGATAGCATTGCCTGCTATGCGCCTTTAGCCAGCAGAGGATATAAGGATAGGCTGCAATCTCTGGAAATAGTTGATGATTCTTTGGGCTTACGCCAGCCAAGCCCCGGCGCTATCGATGAACACATTAATGATTTAAGGCTGCTTAACGTAAAATATATTATTTCTCCGCTTGTTTTGACTTCGGAATATTTACGTGAAATAGCCAGAGAAGGCGGAGTTTTGTTGTATGAGGTGAAGAATGCTTATCCGCGCGTATTTTTTACTGATTCACTGGATAATCTCAAGCCATCAACTATAGCGTGGCTGCTTATTTATGATAGCGGTTATCTGCGGGCAAGGATTTCTGTCAAAAAAGAAGGATATCTGGTGTTTTCCGAATTTTATTATCCCGGCTGGCAGGCGCGAGTAGATAACCGGCCGCGGGAAATTATTCAAGTTAACGGCTTGGTTCAAGCCGTAAAGATCAATCAGGGCGATCAAGAGGTTGTTTTCCAATATAAGCCATGGCAAAAAAACTAATTGTTGCAGCCTTATTGCTTATTTTTATTATTTTAGTAATTTCCAGCATGCGGCGGCATTCGGGAACTTGCGATGAAATCGCGCACCATATTCCCGTGGGTGTTATTTTGTGGGAAAAGGGCGATCTTAAAATGGATACTTCTCAGCCGCCTTTGTCGCGTTATATCATGGCTATGCCGGTAGTGTTATTTTTAAAACCCAATTTGCCCGACGATAAGGCGGTTTGGAGAACAGAAGACAGGTCTGTTTTTGGCAAAGACTTCTTTTTTAAATATAATCAAAACTCTCAACAGATTCTTTTTTGGGCGCGCCTGGCAATTTTATTAGTAGGTATTTTTGGGGCATTTATCCTTTTTGCCTGGGCAAAATCGCTTTATGGGCTGAATTCAGCGCTTTTGGCTTTGTTTTTCTACTGTTTTTCCGTAGAAACTATAGCTCATTCTGGATTGGCAACCACTGATATGGCTTCCGCCTGTTTTATCCTGTTTTCGCTTTACTCATTTTGGCGTTTTTTAAATAAACCGCATTGGTTTAACTTAATATTAGCTGCAATCGCGCTGGGCTTGGCCCAGCTTTCTAAATATACCGCGGTAATCCTGTATATATTTTACGCAGCCTTCATTTTTACCAAAAAAGAAGAGAGGATATCTTTAAAAATATTCTTTTTGTTTTTGATTTCTTTTCTGACAATCTGGGCTGGTTATGGTTTTAGCTTTTCGCCTTTGCTGAAAGATGCCCTGCGTTCGCCGGAAAAAATCCAGCTGATCGCTAACGTTTTAACTAAAATTCCCGGCATTAGCTATTCCCGCCTGGAATACCTGCTTTTTAACCTGCCTGTCCCCTTGGGAGAGCATCTCTTAGGGGTATTAGGGGTGGTGCGGCACGGACAACTCGGCCATGGCACATACTTTTTAGGGGTACATTCCGGTTTCGGCAGTAAATTTTATTTTCTGGTTTCGTTTTTAATTAAAACGCAATTACCGCTGCTGGCCTTCTTTTTAATGGGGGCGTATTCCGGATTGAAGGATAAGCTTAC
>JAKAMF010000034.1 GCA_021813045.1 bacterium
GACTTGACTGACATTTATCCGCTGGCTGCTGCAGGATTTGAGCGTCGAGGCAATTTGGCTGCGCTCAAATAAACTCATGGTTAAAGAGTTGGCAATACGCGAGACCTCTAAAACAAAAGCACCGGATTCTGGCATGGCTTAAGGTTTGACCCCTAAAACAATTACGGCTAATTTAGCTTCCAAATTGGCTATTTCAATAGAATATTCGCCCGGCACAATATTCTCAAAGATAACCTTGCCGCCTTGAGTCAAATATGATTCTAATTCCAAACCGTCTTTTAGAAGAGTAATACGTAAATCTTTGATTATCCGGCTGGTTTGCTTTTCTTTAACCAATACGGCAAGATTAAAACTGGAGCCGTTTCTATTTTCAACCTTAACCTCCACCCGGATACCGTTAAAATCTTTTAAAATGTTAATTTCATCTTTAAAACTTTTTATATTATGGCTGCGCAAAAGCGCGGCCGGCACAACCTCCTGCCCGATCAAAACATCTCCGCTAGTCCGCGCTAATTCCAATAAGTTTTCTTTCAGCTTTAAGAATATCTCTAAAAGATTATCCGGCTGGTTTTGAACCAATCCTTTAGCCATAAAAACCAGGTCCGCGGGCGCGGTTTCCAATTTTAGGTCCTCTCCGGCTAAGGCCAGGCTAGCAACCGCCTGGCTGCAAACAGCGCAAGACAGGATATGCTTTTTTAAAACTGCCTGATCAGAGCCGCTAAGCCTGCCCTGTATAAAAGAGACAAAGTCCTCCTCGTCCGGATGGCCGCCTTCTATCAACGGGCTGGCCAGCTTATATTTTTGATAAACCTTGCGAATTAGGGCCTCGATTTTATCTTCCATTTCCATCCTTCTCTATCAATAGACGTAAAAATCCGGCTAATCTAACGAAAAACCTTTTCTCTTAAAGCAATCTTTTAAACGCTGGATAATCCGCGCTTTTTGCATATCAATCGCCCCGCGACTGACCTGCAACAGCTTGCGCAGCTCTTCCAACCCTAACCCGCGGTAAATATTAAACTCAATAATAAACCGGTCATCATCGTTTAATTCGCCAATACAACCCCTTAGACCGTTAATCCTCTCTTCTTGATTAGCTAATTGGCTGGCCGAGGCTCCGGGATCGGCTAACATTCCTTCTAAAGTAAAGCCATCTTCATCGGCCTGATCAAGCGAAACGGCTGGCTTGTATTTCCTCAAGAAATCGATCGTCAAATTAACCGTGATCTGCCGCAGCCAGCTAGCTAAACTGCACCCGTTTCTAGCCTCAAAAGAGCCTAATTTACGAAAATTGTCTTTGGACAATAATAAAAATACCTCTTGAAAAATGTCCTTGGTATTCTCTGGGGTAAGCAAATCCGGGCTATTTTGCTTTAAAACCGCGTTTATATAGGTATAAATCAGGCGGGCATACTTATCCACGAATTCATCCCAGGCCTGCTTGCTGCCTGAGCAGCATCTCTGGGCAAATTCCAGATCAGTCATGGAGTTATTATACCACTAAAAGCAAGGGGACGGTTCTGTTTTTTTTAAACAAAAAACAGAACCGTCCCCTGGTTTTTTAGAAATAGTTTATTTCAATAAAGTATTTTTAATCACAAATGAGGCAAAAACAATCGAAACCATAGACATTAGCTTAATCAAAATATTTAAGCTAGGCCCGGAAGTATCCTTAAAAGGATCACCGACTGTATCGCCGACTACGCCGGCTTTATGGGCTAAAGAACCCTTGCCGCCGTGATGGCCCTCTTCAATATATTTTTTGGCATTATCCCAGGCGCCGCCGGAATTAGCCATCATAACCGCTAAAACAAAGCCAGTAACCGTAGCGCCGGCCAAAAGCCCGGCCTCACCTTCTACGCCGACCAAGAGCCCAACCGCAATCGGAGAAATGATCGCTAATAATGCCGGCAGAATCATCTCTTTTTGTGCTGCGGCAGTAGCAATGCCTACGCAACGGGCATAATCCGGCTTGGCTTTACCTTCCATCAAACCAGTAATTTCCTTAAACTGCCGGCGTACCTCTACTACTATTTTGCCGGCGGCGCGGCCAACCGCGGCCATAGTCATTGAGCAGAATAAAAACGGCAGCATTCCGCCGATAAACAAGCCGATCAAAACCGAAGGGTTCATCAAGCTTAAACCCATATCTTTGCCATAAATCAAAACTTGATCCTTATAAGCGGCAATCAAGGCCAAGGCAGTCAAAGCTGCTGAACCGATAGCAAAACCTTTGCCAGTAGCAGCAGTAGTGTTGCCTAAAGAATCCAGGGCATCTGTGCGCTTACGCACTTCCGGAGGTAAATGCGACATTTCCGCGTTACCGCCGGCATTATCCGCAACCGGGCCATAAGCGTCAGTCGCCAAAGTAATGCCTAAAGTCGAAAGCATACCTACGGCAGATATAGCAATACCGTAGAGCCCGGAATTAAAATTCGCCGCCCCTCCGGATAAATAAAAACTTGCCAAAATCGCAACGCAAACAATAATTACCGGGATCGCGGTTGACATCATGCCCACGGCAATACCACCGATAATTACGGTTGCCGGCCCGGTTAAAGAAGCGTCGGCAATCGAACGTGTGGGCTTGAAACCGCTGGAAGTATAATACTCGGTGCAAAGACCAATTAAAACACCGGCTGCTAAGCCAGCTAAAACTGACCAATAAACTCCCATATGCTGCGGCCCTAAGGTAAAATAAACCAATGGCCAGGAAATTACGGCTACGATAAAAGAACTGGCAAATACGCCTTTTCTTAACGCGGCCAGAAGGACTTTTTGGCTGGCCTCTTCGCGGCTCTTGACAAAAAATGTCCCGATAATCGAAGCTACTACGCCGACTGCGGCCATAACCATAGGAACGGTCACGCCCGGCACGCCTAATCCGGCTGCCACGCCTAAAGCAGAAGTAGCCACAATCGAACCGACATATGACTCGTATAAATCCGCGCCCATGCCGGCAACATCGCCGACATTATCGCCGACATTATCTGCGATTACCGCGGGATTACGCGGATCATCTTCCGGAATTCCCGCTTCAACTTTACCGACTAAGTCCGCGCCAACGTCAGCCGCCTTGGTAAAAATTCCGCCGCCTACACGGGCAAAAAGCGCCATGGAAGAAGCTCCCATGCCGAAACAAAGCATAGTCGAAGTAATCGCGGCAATTTTATCCGTTCCTAAAGGAGTGGGATGGATACCATAATACCAATTCAAAAAATAATACCAGATACTTAAATCCAAAAGCCCTAAACCAACTACAGTCAGACCCATAACCGCGCCGCTGGAAAACGCCACGCGCAAGCCTGAGTTCAAGCTTTTCATTGCCGCAGCAGCCGTACGGTTAGATGATTCGGTAGCTGTGGTCATGCCGATAAAACCGGAAAGCCCGGAGAAAAATCCGCCGGTTAAAAAAGCAAACGGCACAAAAATTGCCAGATAATTCTTCATAGCCATGGCCAGAAGAATAAAAAATACTATTACGAAAAATATAGCTACACCCAAATACTGGCGCTTTAAATATGCCCGGGCTCCTACTTTTACCGCCAGAGCAATTTCCTGCATCCTTTCGGTACCTTTATCCTGCCTATATATATAAGGTAAGAGGTAAAGGAAGGCAAATCCCAGCGCGAGAATTGAACCAACCGGCGCCAACCACAACAAATCAATGTTCATTTAATACTCCCTTCTTATTGGTTTTTTATGGAAAATAAAATTTAGGGACAAGAATAACACAAGCGGGGTAAAACGTCAATATTTTTTTAACTCTGGCTGTCCATTTCTCCATGCACTATCTTTAACACACTTTCCGCAGCTTCCAATTTCTTTTTCAACTCTTCATACTCTTCCTTAGAAACTGTTTCACCGGCAGCTGCCGGCGGCGTGGCAACTTGCGGTTTTTGCGCTAACGCCTCATTTAATTTAGCAATTTCTTTTTTGTAATCTTCAACCTGCGTTTCCAGCGCCTTAACCTTATCTCCCGCCCCAAGTGTTTGCGCGCTCTCTTTTTTATAACTTTCGATTTGCACCTCTAAAAGTTTAATTTTATTTGCTAAATCAGAATTTTCTTTGGCTAAACCATCGGCCTTCCGGGATTGCTCTTCATTGACTTGCGGCCGGGACTTTAATTCTGCCAACTGCTTGCGCATTTCTTCAGTTTCTTTCATCCGATTCAAAGATTCAACTTTAAGGTCGGCATTTTCTTTCTTTAGCTGTTCGAATTCTACCTGTAAATTTTTCTTTTGTTGATTTAACTCTTCGATTTTATCCGCCGCCGGATTCAAAGGTTCTAATATTGCAGTCGCCGGACGGATAACTTTTTTATCAATGTCTTCCGGCTCCTGTTTTTTAGAAGGCAATAAGGCGTAGACCGCCAATCCAATGGTCAGCAGAAAAAGCAAGCCAACTAAAATAAGCATTTTTACCTCCGCATTTTAAGACAATAATTTCTTTTTCAGCTCTTCGGGGATCGCTTTGGGTTTAATGCCGCCATCCACGCAAACCATAATAGTTTTTGCTAAAGTCGTGACCTGATTATTTTGATTCCTGATCTCATGAGAAAATTCTATTTTGGCAACGCCAACGGTATTAATTTTAGCGCTGACCTTAAGCCGATCGCCATAAAAAGCCGGGCTTTTATAATCGACCTCCTGCCGGGCGACCACAAACATCGTCCCCTCTTTAACCAATTCCTTAACAAAAATCCCCCGCTCTTCGAAAAATTCCGTGCGCGCCTCTTCTAAATATTTCAGGTAATTAGCGTAATAAACTACCGTGCCCGCGTCAGTATCATGATAATAAATTCTTTTTTCCATTTATTGGCTGATTTGCACTACCTTTTTTCTCGAATTTAAACCTCTTATTATTATAATCATACTTTTCGGGATGTCAAAGTATTCGCTCAGGGCCTTAATCAGCTCCTGATTGGCCTTGCCATCGCAAGGCGACGCCTTAACCGCTGCGTTAAATTCTCCTTCGCTAATTTTGGCTATACCGGATTTTTTAGCCGATGGCTTAACTTTAACATTAATCAACATGCTCTTTTAATCTATTTTCACTTCCACTTCCGGAGCCCCTTTTAAAGTATTATGCACCGGACAGTTCTTAATAAATTCTATCAGCGCCGCTTTTCTACGTTCATCAAGAACAGCTTGGCCTAAATCAATTTGTGTTTGGATCTTATTAAAACTAACCGGCCGCTGGCTGGAAAGTTCAGCCTGCACTGTAATTTTAATTTTACCGATATCCAGCTTTGCGCCTTCGGCGTATTTACGTATATATACTCCTATGCAGCCGCCTAAAGCTGCCAAAAGCACATCCAAAGGCGATCCGCCGCTGGATTTGGCATCCATAATGTATTTATTTTCACCGGCCAAAGCCTGAAAAACATAACCGGAATCACTGCCTATCTCGACTTTATACATTTAGACCTTTCTAGTTAATCAAAATATTCCGCGATTTTATCATAGAGAAATTTTTTATTATAATTTCCCGGCCGTAATTCATCATCAAAAATATCGCTTTCTTCAAACTCCGGTTCAATTATAACTTCTTTATCCAAGAGAGACAATACATTTTTGTCGTCTATAAAACGTGAGACCTTATTAAACTGGCTGATCCCGTTACGGCTCGCCTCGTGATGCAAAGAAAGAATAAGGTTATCTTTGGCGCGGGTAATTGCCACATAAAACAAGCGCCGCTCTTCTTCCATTTCATCTTCATCATCCAAAGCGAAGCTCACCGGAAAAACTCCGTCGATCATCCCTAAAATAAATACCTGGCTCCACTCCAGCCCTTTCGCAGAATGAATCGTAGAGAGCGTAAGCGGACTTTCCGCATGAGCAGCCGCCGCCTCAACTCTTAAAACGCTGGTTTCTGGCGACTCAATCGCAAAATCAGCCAATAGCTCTTCCAAAGATTCATAACGAGCGGCGATCTGCGTCAATGCCTCCAGATCATTCAAACGCAAATTCCAATCGTCAAATTTATTTTTCATCAGCGGCAGATAGTATTCTACCGCTGATTTAAATTGCAATCCGATATCCTCTGTTTCCGCGGCCATTTTTTTAAACGCTGATTTTAATTTTTGCAATTCCGCGGAAAATTTCGGTTTTTTCGCAAAATCCGCCAGCGCTTTTTCCAGCACCTCCTGCAAAGAAGAATACTCGGAAATATTTTTCAGGATTTTTTCCGCGGTTTTTGGTCCGATCCCGTCGATCAAAGTCAATAGACGCAGCCAGCTCATCTCGTCTTTGTAATTCGCCAGAACGCGCAAATGTGCCAGCACATCTTTAACATGCGCGGTTTCATAAAATTTTAATCCGCCGAAAACCTGATAAGGGATATTGCGCTTGCTCAATTGCGCCTGTAAAGGTATGGAAATATACCCGGAACGGAAAAGCACCGCCTGATCGGCTAATTCAATCCCCTCGTCTCTTAAGTTTTTAATCCGCCCGGCGATCCATTCTGCTTCCGCGTAGGCATCGCTAAAAAACTGCAGCTGCGGCCTAACCCCCTCTTCTCCCCGCGCGGAAACCAGACACTTGGAATATTTATTCTCCATATTTTCCAAAGCGGCATTCGCCAGATCCAAAATCGCCTGAGTACTGCGGTAATTTTCCTGAAGCTTAATAATCTTGCAATCCGCAAACTGTTTAGGAAAATGCATAATATTTTCGTGGTTTGCCCCGCGGAATCCGTAAATACTTTGCGCGTCATCTCCGACAATCATAATGTTTTTATGTTTCTGCGCTAACAAATAAGCAATATCAGCCTGCAGGCAATTGGTATCCTGATATTCATCGACCATGATATAGCGGTATTTATCGCCGAGCTTTTCGCGGATAGCATCATTTTCCAGAATCACCTTAGCATAAACTAATAAATCATCATAATCCATCAAGTTCATGCGGATCTTATACTCCGCGTATTTTTTAGCCACCGCGGAAATCTCCTGAGTAAAGATAAGAAAATCCGGGTATTCTTTTTCCAAAACTTTGGCCACGGAGAGGTTTTTGTTAATCACCGCGCTGATTACCGTAGCCAGCGTATCTTTTTTAGGAAATCTTTTTTCCTGATCGTAAAAACCTAATTCCGCGGCAGCGCGGCCGATTGCCGCTTCGCTGTCCGCGTCATCCATAATCGAAAAAGAATCGGCAAAACCGATCAATTTGGCGTATTTTTTAAGCAATCTGTAAGCAAAAGAATGGAATGTTCCGCCGTCTACCTGGCAGCAACGCGGGTCATGCCGGGAAGCGCGGTCAAGCATAGTGCGGCTGGCCTGACGGGTAAAAGTCAAAAGCAGAATCGAAGACGGAGCAATGCCGATTTGTACTAAATGCAAAACGCGGTACTCGATTACGCGGGTTTTTCCGGAGCCGGCTCCAGCAATCACTAATACCGGGCCGTCAACCGAATTAACCGCTTCCAGTTGGGACTGGTTAAGCTTAGTTTTAAGGTCCATTAAAGAATATACTTGGGGTCTTTTTTCAGAGGATTATTTTTTATCTGATTGACGGTCTCGGCAGGCAGGCCGGGTTTATTTAATTTGTAATACATATAATTTTTATAGCCCTCTACTCCCGGCTGATCAAAGGCGTTAATATCCAACAGCTCTCCTTCAAAGGCAGTAGCCATTTCCAAAAAGAACAATAATTCTCCCCAGCTAAAAGGGCTTACCTCAGGCAGAATGATCGCGCAATTCGGCCTCTGCTCCTGTAAAAGCGCCCACTCCGTCGCTTCTTGCGCCAATTTAATCAAGTCAGAAAAATTCTTCCCGTTTAACAGATCCGCTGGCTCGCCTTTAATCTTAATTTCTTCTTTAAATTTTTCCACGCGGATAAAAGTAATCACCTTATCATTGGCGCCTTCGATATTATTCTGCTGAATAGAATGCAAATCATTGGTGCCGCGGCAGCTTATCGGGCTGCGGCCGACATTGACTACCCTGCTTTTATCGGCTAACCACTCTTCCGTGTTATCTGATTTCAAATTTATCTTACGGCCGTATTTTTTGCCTAAGCTTTCCGCCAGAAGCTGGGAATACCAATCCGCGGTCGATTTCAATGTTTCGGAAAACGGCATCATGATCGCAATCGGCTTGTTTTTCTTGCGGTAAAGGATCGTGTGCAGGGCCGCGTAAAGATAAGCCGGATTTTTCTCTAATTCCGGTTGTGAACAAATTTTTCTCATGCTGGCCGCGCCGGCTAAAACATCTTCGATCTTAATGCCCATGACAGCCAAATGCAAAAGCCCCATATTAAACTCGGAAAACCTTCCGCCTACGCCTTTTAACAGCGGTAAGCTGCGAAAACTTAATTTATCCAAGGCCTGCGCTTGGTTTACTTTTTTACGCAAAGTCCCGGACTCCGGATCAGTGACCGCGATAATCTGACGGCCGTAGTTTTTGCCGATCGCCCGCTTTAACCAGGCTTCAACCGCCATAAAAGCGGCTTTGGTCTCTGTGGTCTCGCCTGATTTAGAGATTACAACAACAAAAGTCTTTTTAGGATTTAAATTCTTCAATAAAACACTTAAGGTATCCGGGTCAAGGTTATTGCCTTCAAAATAAATCCGCGGGCTTTTCTTCCGCCCTGATTTAAATTCATTAAAATACGCCGGGCATAGCGCGTCCTGCGCCGCCTTCAACCCTAAATACGAACCGCCGATGCCCAGGGAAATCAGATTATCGTATTTCCTGACTTCTGCGGCTAACTTTTTGATCTCACGCAGGGATTGAGCGGACTGATAAGGCAGCTCTGCCCATTCTAAATTTAAACGCAGGCGGCTTTCCCGGGAAGAAAGTATTTTTTCTAAATGCCGATGGGCGTTTGCCACAGATCCGGAAATCTCCCGCACATCCTCATCAGTTACGCCATGCTGCGCGCCAACGCAGAAATCAAATAAATTATTAAAATCAAATTGTATGTTTTTCATTATATAGAAATATCAATCCTTATTTGTGAATACATCCCTGGCCCGATTGCCACCTTTCCGGCGCCATCGCGGTATTTTAATGTCCGGTCAACCACTCCGCCGACTGCTGCCGAAGCCTCAATATATTTGTTGACCTTATAAGTGGCACCGAAACCGTAACGGTTATCAAAATTACGGATGACGATCTCATTAATATTATCCGTTTTTACTACATATTCTTCATTGGTAAAACTGGTTTCAAAAAACAACGCGAGTTTTTTGTTGAATTGATAAAGTACCTGCGGCCGGTCAGAAAGCAGGTTAAACGTCCATTTATCATCCGGCTTATAAATAAAGCCGTAGATCGGGGCAACGATGTTACGGAATTTATAATGCGGGCTGACGGCTACGCCAAGCCCGATAATAAGTTTCTTATTCGGCTGGTAAATCGCTATCGCATTAAAGGGAATGCGAAAAGTCGACCCCTTGATCACCCAATCATCGGAATTAAAAGTCGGGTCAAGGGACAGGCGAAAATAAGTTTTATCCAAGAAAAGTGGCAAGGTAATATTGGCGTTCATGCCCAAGCTGGTAAGCTTTGCCGGCAGCTTAATATTAGTCGAGTTATTAATGCTTGTATAGCCGGAAAGAAGAGAAAATTCTAGCGGGATCTTACCCATAATCTTATATTCATAGCTTAACTCGGAGTTATTTTCCGCAAAACTTACTCCGCCCTCCATGGCATTAGCCCCGCTTTTTGGCATAAAAGTTGCCTCATCGGAAAAACCGAGAGACATTATTTTTTCCGGCTCGTCTTCGGCAACTTCACTGCCCAAAAGAATCTTTTTCCCCAGTTGCTCGTCTTCCGGCTGCGGCTCTAGCGGAGTTGTCGCGGCGCTTAGCTGCGCCAACATCAGATCAACCGACTCTTGCCTGGATTCCTGAAAAGCAAAAGCTAAATTATAGATAAAAACGGCGCAAAAAAATAGAATTAACGCTGCCCTTCTCATCAACTCTCTCCTCTCTTACCTTGCTGTTCGAGATCTTTTTTTCTTTTTAACTCCATTAACTCCCGGGTGATCTCCGCGGGAACTTGCATATATTTAGAAAATTCCATGGAAGCATTAGCGCGACCGGAAGACAAAGAACGAAATTGCGTGGCATAACCGAACATTTCCGCCAACGGAACTTCTGCCTGCACAATTTTCTGTTTACCCTTAGTATCCATATTTAAAATCTTACCGCGGCACTGACAGATATAACCGACAATACTATTCACCGATTCTTCCGGAGTAATAACTTCTAAAGACATATAGGGCTCTAAAAGAATCGGCTGCGCCTTCATAAAAATTTCCTTAAAACACATACTGGCGGCAATCTTAAAAGCTAATTCCGATGAATCAACCTCATGATAAGAACCGTCAAAAAGATTTACTTTTACATCAACCACCGGATATCCTGCCAGGACTCCTTTTTTCATTGCCTCCAGCACGCCTTTCTGTATCGGAGTGATAAAAGAAGCCGGGATCGCGCCGCCTTTAATGCTGTTGACAAAGACCAGCCCTGCGTTAGGCTCAGCCGGCGAAACATCCATTTCTACATGGCCGTATTGGCCGCGGCCGCCGGTCTGGCGGATATATTTGCCTTCGCCCTGAGCCTTGCCGATAATTGTTTCGCGGTAAGCTACCCGCGGCTTGCCGACAACCGCCTCCACGCCAAACTCGGTTTTTAGGCGGTCAACGATAATCTCCAGATGCAGCTCGCCCATACCGGTAAGCAGCGTCTCGTTGGTTTCCTCGTCGCTAGTTACGACAAAAGTCGGATCTTCTTCGCTTAACCTGGCCAAGGCGCGCCCGAGCTTATCCTGGTCGGCCCTGGTCTTAGGCGTAATACTCAAAGAAACCACCGGTGTAGGAAATTTCATCGCCTCTAAAATTATCGGGGCGTCGTTATCACATAGTGTATCGCCGGTAATTGTATTCGTCAAGCCGATTATTGCCACAATATCTCCGGCATAAGCATAATCGATATTTTCTCTTTGGTTGGCATGCATACGCACGATCCTGGCTACGCGCTCTTTTTTATTTTTAGTGGAATTAAATACATAGGATCCGGATTTTAAATAGCCGGAATAAATCCGCGTATAAACCAGCTTACCCATATGCGGATCTGACTGTATCTTAAAGGCCAGGCCGCAAAATGATTCTTCCACGATTAATTTTCTGGTCAGGACCTTTTCCGGATCCCGGAAATCATGACCATTAATCTGGGAAATATCTGCCGGAGAAGGCAAATACATAGTTACCCCGTCCAAGAGAGTCTGAATACCTTTATTCTTCAAAGCGGTCCCGCCAAAAACCGGAATCATTTTTCCGGAAATCGCCCCCTGCCGGATCGCCGAGACCAATTCTTCTTTGGTAATTGACGACGGATTTTCTAAAAACTTTTTAGTTAAATTATCATCTAAGGCGGCTGTCTTCTCTAACAGGTTATGCCGGTATTTCTCTGCGGCTTCCTTATAATCGGCAGGAATTTCTTCTACGGTAAAATTCTTTCCCAGGGATTCATCATCAGTGTAAACATAGGCCTTCATTTCCACCAGATCGATCAGGCCGCGAAAGGCATTTTCCGCACCCAAAGGAATTACCACCGGAACAGCGTTAACTTCCAATTTTGATTCAATATCTTTCACCACCGCGTAAAAATCCGCTCCTACCCGGTCAAGCTTATTAATAAAAACGATTTTTGGCACATGGTATTTATCCGACTGGCGCCAGACGGTTTCTGACTGCGGTTCAACTCCGCCTACGCCACAAAAAACCGCCACCGCGCCGTCTAGAACACGCAAGCTACGCTCAACTTCAACCGTAAAATCTACGTGTCCGGGAGTATCAATTAAATTAATCCGGAAATCATGCCAAAAACAGGTTGTCGCCGCGGCGGTGATTGTGATTCCTCTTTCCTGCTCCTGCTTCATCCAATCCATAACCGCCTTGCCTTCATGCACTTCCCCGACCTTATGCGACTTTCCGGTATAATATAAAATCCTCTCGGAAACCGTGGTCTTGCCAGCATCAATATGTGCCATAATCCCGATGTTGCGTAATTTGTCTAAAGAATAATTCGGTTTGGGCGCCGGAGATTTATCTTCTGCTGCTTCCTCAGCCAATGTCTCTTCTTTAGGCAACTCTGCTTCGGGCAATTCTGCTGATTTTTCTTCTTCTTGCGGCTTGCTCCCTGTGTCCTGTGCCACTTCAATCACTTCTGGCGAACTGGCGACTTGAGGACTTGGCGCCTCCTCGACTTCTTCTTTGGCCGGCTCTATGTTCTTAACTTCTTCTTTGATTGGTTCGATCGCTTTTTCTTCCGCGGCCGGCGGCACAACGGCAATCTCTTCTTGCGGCTTTTCGGCCTGCGGCTTGCGGCCAGTTTCTTGCGTTTCCTCAGTCGCCGTATTTTTTAACTGGTTATTTAACTTAATCACTTCCGCGGTTAAACTTTCTACCCGGGCCTGGCTTTGCTCTAAATCATTTTCCAACTGCG
>JAKAMF010000035.1 GCA_021813045.1 bacterium
GATCTTTTCCCCGAATTAAGGATGTGGTTCGCACTAATTATTGTGATATCGGAGTTAAAGATTTTGGTAATCGGATTATCGTGATCTCTGCGATCGATAACCTGCTCAAAGGCGCTTCCGGACAGGCGGTGCAGAATATGAATATTGTCTGCGGCTTTCCGGAGAAGATGGGGCTAGCATGAAGATCTTAAAAACCGCCGTTCTTCCCAAGGGTTTTAAGGCCAACGGCATGAGCTGCGGGATTAAAAAATCCGGCAAACCGGACTTGGCGTTATTTTGTTCTCTGGTTCCGGCAATCGCCGCTTTAAAATATACGACTAATCAATTGCCGGCCGCGCCGGTTATTTTAAATAACCAGCATATTAAGCTGGCTAAAGAATTTCACGCGATCATCGCTAATTCCGGTAATGCCAATGCCTTTTGCGGTAAGTATGGGTTAAGGGTTGCTCAGGTTATGGCTCAAGGCGCAGCCAAGGTTTTAGGAGTCAGAAAAGAAAATATTTTCGTTGCTTCAACCGGGATTATCGCTAAAAAATTGCCGGTAGAAAAAATCCAGAAGGCCTTGCCGAAATTAGCCGCCGGCTTAAGCCATGACGGTATAGCTTTAGGCAAGGTCGCGATTAAGACCACGGATAAATTCACCAAAGAGATCAGTGTTAAGTTTAATCTGGGCAACAAAACTATAACTATCTGCGGGGTAGCTAAGGGCGCGGGCATGATCTCGCCGAAGATGGCGACTTTACTTTGTTTTATTTTTACCGATGCCAATATTACGCAAGGCGGCCTGAAGCGTTCTTTGAACGAAGCAGCGGAGCATTCTTTTAACCGGATCACGGTTGACGGTTGCATGAGCACGAATGATACGGTAATTTGTCTGGCGAATAAAATGGCTGCCAATGCCCTGATCGATAATGGCACAAGTTATAAAATTTTTACCAACGCCTTAAAAACAGTTTGTCTGGCCTTAGCCAAGATGATGGTTGCAGACGGTGAAGGCGCGACTAAGCTGATTACGCTTAAAGTCAGTCAGGCTAGGTCCGCTAGCGAGGCTAAGAAAATCGCGCTGGCAATCGCTAATTCTAATTTATTCAAGACCGCGATGTACGCCTCAAGTAAAAATATTATCGGCCGAATCGTGGCCAGCGTTGGCCAGGCGGGCTTTAAGATAAAGGAAGAAAAACTGAAAATTAAATACACTGATTTAAAGAAAAAAGAAGTCAGCGTTGAAGTCGCGGTAGGCAGAGGCAAGCAAAGCAGTGTGGTTTATACTTCTGACCTTACCCATGAATACGTCAAAATAAACGCGGAATATAATTAATGCACCCGGCCTTATCGTGCCTTGGCATAAAGGATTGCCAAGCACGCCCTTTCTGGGCTGATGGGCCGGTGCGCATTTTCTATGCGAGGTGTCAAAAATGGAACAGGCGATTAAAAAAGCAGAAGTATTGATCGAGGCGCTTCCCTATATTAAGAAATTCCATAAAAAGATCATTGTGATCAAATATGGGGGAAGTATTTTAGGCGAAGAAAAAATCCGCAAAGGTGTATTAGAAGATATTGTTTTCTTAAATTTTATGGGCCTGGAGCCGGTATTGGTGCACGGCGGCGGCCCGAATATCAGCGACCGTATGCGTTCCAGCGGTAAGAAAACCGATTTTGTCGATGGTATGCGCGTGACTGACGAGGAAACTTTAAACGTGGTTGAGGAAGAGCTGCAGAAGCTCAACGATATTATTGTGAAAGAACTAATTGAGTTGGGCGCGGAAACCGTCGGCTTAAACGGTAAAGATAAAAAAATTATTCAGGCAGAGAAGAAAAAAGCCAAAATTGACCTTGGCCTGGTAGGTAATGTCAGCGAAATCAATATTGAGCCGATCTTAGAAGAGGTCGCTAAAGATAGAGTCGTAGTAGTTTTGCCGATGGCCAGGGGACAGGATAAGAAAACCTATAATGTTAATGCCGATGAAGCGGCCGCCAGTATCGCCGCGGCTTTAAAAGCGGAGAAGTTTGTGCTTTTGACTAATGTTAAAGGGATTATGCGCAATCCTGACGACCCGAATTCTTTTATGTCCACGCTTTCGATTAAGGATACCAAGGCATTGATCGATGATAAGGTTGTGCAAAGCGGGATGATCCCTAAGGTCAGCGCCTGTATCAGCGCTTTGGAAAAGGGCGTGAAGAAAACGCATATTATTGACGCGCGGATCCCGCATGGGCTGCTTTTGGAAATTTTTACGGATAAGGGAGTTGGTACGGAGATCATTCGATGAATTTACAGGAAGTATTTGATTCTTATCAAGAAAATATTGCTCCTACCTATACTAAAGTGCCTCTGGTATTTGTTAAAGGCAAGGGCAGCCGGCTTTGGGATATCCATCATAAAGAGTATCTGGATTTTTTCCCGGGTTGGGGAGTGTGTAATCTTGGGCATTGCCATCCTAAGGTAGTCAGTGCGATCAAAGACCAGGCGCCGAAATTAATTTTTGTGGCGAACAATTTTTATCATCTGGCACAGGCCAAACTGGCCAAAGAGATTGTTTATTGGTCGTATCCGGCTAAGGTATTTTTCTGCAATTCCGGGGCAGAGGCAAATGAGGCCGCGATCAAATTCAGCCGGAAATTCGGTAAAGGCAGATACGAAATCATTACCTTTGATAATTCTTTTCACGGCCGGACGCTCGGCGCTTTAGCGGCGACGGGCCAGAAAAAGTACCAGCAGGGTTTTGAGCCGCTGCCAGCCGGATTTAAGACAGTTAAATTTAACGATTTAGAAGCGGTAAAGAACGCGTTGAGCGATAAGACCGTAGGAATTATGCTGGAGTTGGTTCAGGGCGAAGGCGGGATCAATGTCGCGGATAAAGATTTTGTTTTGGCTTTAAGAAAATTGTGCGATGAGAAAAAACTGCTTTTGATCATCGATGAGGTGCAGACCGGCATCGGCCGGACCGGCAAGTTTTTTGCTTTTCAGCATTACGGCATTACGCCCGATATTGTTACTTTGGCTAAATCGTTAGGCGGAGGTCTGCCGATCGGCGCGATGCTGGTCAAGAAAGAAATTGCTGACACGCTTGGGCCCGGCATGCACGCTTCTACTTTTGGCGGCGGTCCGGTAATCTGTAAAGCTGCTTTAGCGGTCTTGCAGGCAGTGCAAAAAGAAAAGCTGTTGGCTAACTGCCGGCAGATGGGGGAATATTTAAAGGCTAAATTGCTTGCCTTAAAAGATAAATATAGTATTATCAAAGAAGTCAGGGGCGTTGGTTTGATGCTTGGCGTAGAATTGAATTCTCCGGGTAAGGTAATTGTGGAAAAATGCGCTGGCCAAGGGCTCTTGATTAATTGTACGCATGATACGGTGCTGCGGCTGATGCCGGCGATTAATGTGAAGAAAAAAGAAATTGACCGGGCGTTAAAAATATTAGAAGAGGCGTTAAAATGAGAGATCTAATTTCTATTAAAGATTTAAGTGTTAAGGAAGTCGAAGAAATTTTTACGCTTACTGATGCCCTGAAGAAAAATCCGGCTAAATACGCCAACGTGCTTAAAGGCAAAACGCTGGCTTTGATTTTTCAGAAGCCGTCTAACCGCACGCGGGTTTCTTTTCAGGTCGGGATGTATCAATTAGGGGGAAACTGTATTTATTTGCGGCCGGATGAAATTAATCTGGGGGTAAGAGAATCAATTAAAGACGTGGCTATGACTTTGTCGAGATACGTTGATGCGATTGTTCTGCGGACCTTTGAGCATAAAAATGTTTTGGAGTTAGCTGAGAATTCGGACAAGCCGGTAATTAACGGATTGTCGGATTCTTCTCATCCTTGCCAGGCGTTGGCCGATGTCTATACCGCCAAAGAGAAATTTAAAAAAATTAAAGGCGTGAAACTGGCCTATGTCGGTGACGGCAATAATGTTTGCAATTCTTTGCTTTATACCTGCGCAAAAGCAGGCATGGATATGAGCGTGGGTTGCCCCAAGGGTTATGAACCGTTGGTTTTTACCGACGCTAAGGATTTGGCCAGGGGGAAATGCAATTTAAGTTTGTTTAATACTGCCCAGGAAGCAGTGAAAGACGCGGATGTGATTTATACCGATGTCTGGGCGAGCATGGGGCAGGAAGCCGAGGCGCAGGATCGGAAAAAGATTTTTCAGAGTTTTCAGGTTAACGCGAAATTAGTCGGCCTGGCAAAAAAAGGCGCCTTGATTATGCATTGCCTGCCGGCGCACCGGGGCGAAGAAATTACCGATGAAGTGATTGATAGCAAAAATTCCGTAGTTTTTGACGAAGCGGAAAACCGGATGCATGTGCAGAAGGCGGTATTGATAAAATTATTAGGAGCAAAAAAATGAAGAAAGTAGTATTAGCGTATTCCGGCGGATTAGACACTTCTTGTATTGTTAGATGGCTTAAAGAGCGGGATTGGGAAGTGATTTGTTTTGTGGCTGACCTTGGCCAGGGGCTGGGCAAGGGAGAAGACTTGGCCAAGATTGAAGGGCGGGCCTTAGCTGCCGGAGCAAGTAAAGTCTATATTAAAGATTTACAGGATGAATTTATTGAAGATTTTATCCTGCCGGCTTTAAAAGCCAACGCGATTTATGAAGGCAAATATTTATTAGCCACTGCCTTAGGCAGGCCGCTGATCGCTAAATATTTAGTGGATATTGCGCACAAGGAAAAAGCCCAGGCCATCGCCCATGGCTGTACCGGAAAAGGCAATGATCAGGTAAGGTTTGAAGTTACCGCCGGTATACTTGACCCTAAACTGGAAATTTTAGCGCCGGTAAGGGAATGGGAATTTAAATCGCGGGATGAAGAAATTGAGTATTGTCAAATGTTCAATATTCCGATTGATGTAACCAAGAAAAAACCTTACAGCATTGACCGGAATATCTGGGGGATCAGCATCGAGGCGGGTATATTAGAGGATCTGGGGCAGGAGCCGCCGGAAGACGCGTATATGATTACCAAGGCTCAGACGCATCAGGTAAGTTATCCTAAATACGTGGAGATCTATTTTGAAAAAGGCGTGCCTAAAAAAATCGACGGCAAAACCTATAAGTTAAAAACGTTGATCACGCATTTAAACGAGATCGGCGGGCTTTACGGTGTAGGTAGGGCGGATATGGTGGAGAATAGATTGGTGGGGATCAAATCGCGAGAGATCTATGAGGCGCCGGCAGCTACCATTCTGTATACCGCACATAAAGAATTGGAATGCCTGGTATTAGACAGGGAGTTGGCGCATTTTAAAGAAATAGTAGCGCTTAAATATTCCGAGCTGGTTTATTATGGCTTGTGGTATTCAAATTTAAAATTGGCTTTGGACGCTTTTGTGAATCAAACGCAGAAGAACCTGACCGGCAGCATTAAGCTGAAATTATTTAAGGGCAGCTGCGTGCCGGTAGCTAGATCGTCAGCGAATAGCTTATACAAGAAAGAATTGAGCACTTACGGCAAAGAAGATAAATTTAACCAGAAATTAGCCGAAGGCTTTATCCGGATCTGGGGCATGCCGTATCAAAAATAAGAAGGGGTTAAAATGGCCAAGAAACTTTGGGGCGGAAGATTCAAGAAAAAAATCGACCAGGATTTTTTTGAGTTTCAAAAGTCCATTCAATACGACCATAAATTGGCAAAGTATGATATTGTGCATTCTTTATTGCATGTTGCCGCGTTGGCTGACGCTAAGCTGATTTCTAATTCCGAGAAACAATCGCTCTTGTCAGCTTTAAAGAAAATAAGGGAGCAGATAAAAAATAATAAATTTAAGTTTAATCCTGATTCGGAAGATATCCATACGGACATTCATAACAAAGTAGAAAATATGGCAGGAAAATTGGCTTTAAAACTTCATACCTTAAGATCAAGAAACGACCAGGTTGCTTTTGACGAAAAGTCATATTGTTATGCTAAAAGCGGCGATATGATTGATTTAATCGGCGCTATAACAAACTCGTTCCAATATCTGAAAAATAAATATAAAAATAATACTATTGTCGGTTATACTCATACACAAAGGGCGCAAAAAATATTTTTCAGAGATTATGTTAATGCTTATATGGGTATGTTTAATAAAGACAAAGAAAGATTAATTAAATTTCATCAGGGCTTAAAAATTTCAATCGGAGCCGGCGCGCTTGCTGGAAGTCTGGTTAAATATAATAAAGCGATAAAACAATTTCCTGAAGGCAATAAATTTTATCAATCAGTGAATACCGTTTATGACGTTAGCGAAAGGGATTTTGTGATTGAGTTTATCAGCCATCTTTCTATATTGCAGATGCATTTATCCCGGCTGGCGGAGGATTTTATTTTATACTCGACAAAAGAATTTAATTTTATCGATTTGCCGGAAGAATTTTGCACCGGCTCAAGTATGATGCCGCACAAGAAGAACCCGGATTTTTTAGAGCTGGTTAGAGGATACACCGGAAGAATCTATGGTAATTTAATGTCTATTTTGACAACCATGAAGGGGTTGCCTTTGGCTTATAATCGGGATATGCAGTTAGATAAAGAGCCGTTATTCTCTTCAGTCGAAACTATTGAAGGCGAACTAAAGATTATGGCTAAGTTTATAAAAGGAATAAAGCTAAATGAGGCGGTTATTAAAGAAGTGCTTAAAGACGAAGAGCTGAGTGCGGTCGAGCGGGCGGAAAAATTGGTCATCAAAGGCATATCTTTTAAAAAGGCACACGATATTATCGGCAGGGGGGTAAGGGATGCACGAATTTAAAGTCATCAACGGCAAATTATTCTGCGAAAAAATAGAAGTAGAGTTATTGGCACGCCGCTTTGGTACGCCGCTGTATGTTTATAGTTATCAGACCCTGGTTGACCACTTTACTAAACTCAAAAGCGCCTTTAGGAGCGTTGACCCATTAATTTGTTATTCGGTAAAAGCCAATTCTAACCTGGCGATTTTAAAAGTGTTGGTGGATAGAGGCGCCGGCCTGGATATTGTCTCGGGTGGTGAGCTTTTCCGCGCCCTGCAAGCCGGTTGTCCGGCCGAACGGATTGTTTACGCTTCTGTGGGTAAAACTGATGTAGAAATTCAGGAAGCGATTCGCCATGGCATTCTTTGTTTTAATGTGGAGTCCGGACCGGAACTGGAAAATATTAACCGCATTGCTAAAAAACTGAATAAAATTGTTAAAGTCGCTCTGCGTTTGAATCCGGATATCGAGCCTAAGACGCATAAATATATTACTACCGGCAAGCTGACCAATAAATTCGGCATTGATTTAAAGAGCGCTTATGACGCCTTGCTTTTGAGTAACCAGTATTCTCATATTGATATCGCCGGTTTACATATCCATATCGGCTCGCAGATCACCGAGAGCAGCCCATTTGTGGCGGCGATCAAGAAAATTATTAAGTTTATCGATGAGTTAAAAAAAGCCGGCATAATCTTGAAATATTTGAATATCGGCGGAGGGCTAGGGATTGTTTATGATGGAGAGAAGCCGCAAACCGCGGTTAAATATGCCAGCAAGGTTTTGCCGCTTTTAAAAAAGACCGGTTTAAAAATTATTATGGAGCCGGGCAGGTTTATTGTCGGCAATGCCGGAATTCTCGTGGCGAAAGTTTTGTATATCAAAAGCACGCCGAAAAAGAAATTTGTGATTGTTGACGCGGGGATGAACGATTTAATCCGGCCGGCGCTTTATTCAGCGTACCATAATATTATTCCGCTTAAAGCGGCTGCCCGCGGGAAAGAAGTTGTGGATGTAGTCGGCCCGATCTGCGAAAGCGGAGATTTTTTGGCTAAAGGACGGCTTTTGCCTAAACTGAAAGAAGGCGACTATATCGCGGTAATGAGCGCCGGGGCTTACGGGTTCAGTATGTCATCGAATTACAATTCGCGCCGTAAAGCGCAAGAAGTAATGGTGGTTAAAGATGAATCCTACGTAATCAGAAGGCGCGATGCTTACGAGGATCTGATCCATAACGAAGAGATACCTT
Organism: bacterium; assembly: GCA_021813045.1. GTDB lineage: Bacteria > Omnitrophota > Gorgyraeia > Gygaellales > Profunditerraquicolaceae > JAKAMF01. Next base: position 7,961 of record JAKAMF010000035.1, read on the forward strand.
TGTTTCTTTACGGGCTATAGATGAGAAAAATAAAATTTACTAAATTGGTTGCTTCGGGGAATGATTTTGTGTTGATTGAAAAAGCACAAATAAAAATTCCGGATTCCAAACTTCCGGAATTAGCCAGGAATATTTGCGACCGTAAATTAGGTATTGGCGCGGACGGGCTTTTAGTTTTGGGAAAATCCGCCAAGGCCAGCGCTCGGATGCGCATTTTTAACGCGGACGGTTCGGAGGCGGAGATGTGCGGCAATGGCGCGCGCTGCGTGGTGTTTTATCTGCAAGGCCGCGGCCCGATAGAAACTAAGGCCGGGATTATCGATGCCAAGATTAATAATAGCAACATACAAATAAAACTTACTGATCCAAGAGATATCAAATTGGATCTTCCTGTAAAAGTCGGAAAGAGGCAGATTAGGGTAAATTATCTTGATACCGGCGTGCCGCATGCGGTTGTTTTTGTGCAAGGCATAGATAAAATCAATGTTTTTGAATTGGGCCGGCAAATCAGGTATCATCAGAAATTTTCACCTCGCGGCACTAATGTTGATTTTGTCGAGGTTTTAAGCAAAGACGCTATCCGCGTGCGTACTTATGAACGCGGGGTAGAGGATGAGACCTTGGCTTGCGGAACCGGCAGCACTGCCAGCGCGATCGCCTTTGCCTTAAAATCAGGCGCTAAAAATAAGGTCTCCGTGCTTACGCAGAGCAAAGAAGTATTAACGGTTTATTTTAACCGCGTGAATAATAAAATTAATAACGTCTGGCTTGAAGGCAGGGCTAGGATAGTTTATCAAGGAGAATACTATGTTTAAGGGGTCGATTACTGCGATCGTCACGCCGTTTAAAAACGGCAAAATCGATGAAAAAACATTCCGTGATTTGATCGATTTTCAGATTAAAAACGGCACATCCGGAATTGTGCCTTGCGGCACAACCGGCGAGTCAGCCACTTTGACTGTTGAAGAACATGAGAGGGTGATTGAGATCGCCATCGAGCAGGCAAAAAAAAGAATTACTGTAATCGCCGGCACGGGGTCTAATTCTACGGCTGAAGCGATCATGCTTACGCAGGCCGCGGCTAAAGCCGGGGCAGACGCTTCTTTGCAGGTTTCTCCTTATTATAACCGGCCTACGCAAAAAGGGCTTTATGAGCATTTTAAAGCCGTGGCTGATTCGGTAAAGATCCCGATTGTGCTTTACAATATTGCTGCGCGCACCGGGGTGAATATCGAGCCGGAGACGATTGCTAAATTGGCGAATGATTGTAAAAATATCGTGGCGGTAAAAGAGGCCTCGGGAAATTTAGAACAGATGAGCCGGGTCAAGCTGCTTTGCCCGCGCGATTTTATTTTATTATCCGGAGACGATGCCTTGACTTTATCGGTTTTGGGCATTGGCGGCAGCGGGATTGTTTCGGTAATTTCCAATATTATTCCCAAAGATGTGGCGGAAATGGTCAGCGCTTTTGAAAAAGGGAATATTAAAAAAGCCCAGGAAATGCATTATCGGATGCTTCCTTTAATTAAAGCGATGTTTATTGAAACTAATCCCATTCCGGTAAAAACCGCAATGGGCCTATTGGGTATGTGCGATCCGGGATTGCGTTTGCCGATGACGCAGATGCAGCCGGAGAATGTGGAAAAATTAAAAGCAGCTTTAAAAGAGTATAGTTTATTGTAAAATACGAATTTCGAAATTCGAAATTCGAAACAAATTTGAAATTCAAATTTTAAAAACAGAAGTTTCGTATTTTGAAAATTAGGATTTGTTTCGATATTCGATATTCGTATTTCGAATTTAATCGGAGGTATAATTAATGATTAAACTAGGAATATCTGGTGCTTGCGGAAAAATGGGCCGGCGGATTTATGAACTTGCTTCCAATGATAAAGATTTTGAAATTTCTTTTGCTTTGGAGAAAAAAGGCACGCCGTTAATCGGCAAAGAGCTGGGCAAGGTTAAAGTTTCTTCTAATCAGGACGGGATGTTTCTGATTGATGTACTGATTGACTTTACTTTGCCGGATGCCAGCGAGGCAAATTTTGATTATGTGGCTAAATATAAAAAGGCCTTGGTTTTAGGGACAACCGGTTTTAACGACAGCCAAATTCAGAAGATTGAAGAAATTTCTAAAGTGATCCCGGTAGTATTTACTCCGAATATGTCCATCGGCATGAATGTGCTTTTTCAGATCTTACCGGAAATTGCCAAAAAGCTGGGGCCGGATTACAGTGTGGAAATTGTTGAGGCGCACCATAAAGCCAAAAAGGACGCGCCTTCGGGAACCGCGAAAAAACTGGCGCAAATTTTAGCTAACGCCACTGGTAAAGAAATACCTGCGCATGCCATTAGATTGGGTGACATCGTGGGAGATCATACGGTAATCTTCTGCGGTAATTCCGAGCGTATTGAGATTAAGCACCAGGCGCATACGCGTGATTTGTTTGCTTTAGGGGCATTGAAAGCGGCTAAATGGATTTTTAATAAGCCAGCCGGTTTGTATTCAATGCAGGATGTATTGAAAGGGTGAAGAATGTTTAAACTTTCGAAAAAACTGCAAGAATTACCGCCATATTTGTTTCTGGAGATCGATAAAGCTAAACGCAAAGCACGCAGCCAGGGCCGTGATATTATTGATATCGGTATCGGCGACCCTGACCAGCCCACGCCGAAAAATATTATTGATAAACTTTATCAGGCAGCTCAGGATCCGGCCACGCATAAATACGCGCTTGATCAGGGCATGCCGGTTTTACGCAAGGCGATCAGCGATTGGTATAAGCAAAGATTTAACCTTGAGTTAAATACTGATAATGAAATTCTGCCGTTGATCGGCTCAAAAGAAGGGATCGCTCATTTTCCTCTGGCCTTTCTTAATCCGGGCGATTATTCTTTGGTGCCCGATCCGTGCTATCCCCCTTATAAAGGCGGGACGATTTTAGCCGGCGGTAAACCGTATTTGATGCCGCTTTTAGAAGCAAATAATTTCCTGCCTGATTTAGGTAAGATTCCCGCTGGCATCCTAAAGAAAGCTAAAATATTGTTTATTAATTATCCGAATAATCCGACCGGCCGTTGTGCGGAAAAATCTTTTTACCAAGATGTAGTGCGTTTTGCGCAAAAGAAAAGATTAATCGTGGTTTCTGATTTGGCTTATTCGGAAATGTCTTATGACGGATATCGCCCGCCGAGTTTCTTGGAAGTAGAAGGGGCCAGAGAAGTCGGCATAGAATTCCATTCTTTATCCAAGACCTACAATATGACCGGCTGGCGCGTTGGCTGGGCCTGCGGTAATCCGCAGCTGGTAGCTGCCTTGGCTAAAGTCAAATCGAATATTGATTCAGGGATTTTTTCGGCAATTCAGATCGCCGCAGTAGAGGCATTAACCGGGCCGCAGGATTATGTTGATAAAATGCGCCAGCTCTATCAAGGCCGCCGCGATTGCCTGGTAAATGGCTTGCGTTCTTTGGGTTGGCAGGTAGAGCCGCCGAAAGCAACTTTCTATGTCTGGTTCCGTATTCCTAAAAAAATTGACTCGATAAAATTTGCCGGCATGTTGTTGGAAAAGGCCGATATTGTGGCTACTCCCGGGGTGGGTTTTGGTAAGTACGGCGAAGGCTATATCCGCATGGCTCTTACGGTTTCTGAAGACAGGATCAAAGAAGCAATTGAACGGTTAAGAAAGGTTTTTTAATAAATTGGTCATTTGTTATTTAGGTATCGGTGCAAATTTAGGCAATCGGCGTAAGAATATAGAGGAAGCAATTAAAAAGATCAAAGAATTGAAGCAAACTAAAGTTTTAAAAGTATCGCGTCTTATCCAAACCAAACCGGTTGGCGGTCCAAGCGGCCAGCCGGATTTTTTGAATGCTGCTTTAAAAATTCAAACCAGAATTACTCCGTTAAACCTCTTAAAAGAATTAAAAACTATAGAAAAAGAATTAGGCCGGGTTAAGACTGTGCGTAACGGCCCGCGGACGATTGATTTAGACATATTATTTTACGGGAACAAAATTATTCAAAGCAAGGTTTTGACTGTTCCGCATCCGCGGATGTTCGCCAGAGAATTTGTTTTAAAGCCGTTGGCGGAAGTCATATGAAGATAATCAAAAGCCCCCAGCAGATGCAGTCGGCCTGTCTGACGCTAAAGAAAAAAGGCCGGACAATCGGTTTTGTCCCGACTATGGGCGCTTTGCATGAAGGGCATTTAAGTTTGATTCGCAAGGCGCGCCAAGAAAATCATATTGTGGCAGTAAGTATCTTTGTTAATCCGCGGCACTTCGGCCCTCAGGAGGACTTCAAAAAATACCCCCGCCCGCTGGCCAGGGATTTGGCGCTTTGTAAAAA
>JAKAMF010000036.1 GCA_021813045.1 bacterium
ACAACCTAAGCCAGATTATTATCGTTAAAATAAATCGGCATAATATAGGTATAGTGGTGGATAAGGTAACTGATGTGCTTAATCTGGAATCAGGCAATATTGAACCTCCGGATGAAATTTTAAAGCAGGCCAGCTATTTAACCGGGGTGGCTAAAGTCGGCCAGCGCCTGATTTTATTAATGGATATAGAAAAGCTATTATCCGATCAGGAAAAAAACGGGATTGAAGAAGTGCATGCTATGGTGGAAGTAAAAAAGAAAGAAGCCTGAAATGAGCCCGGAGCAGGGAAAGATAATTATTGAAAGCGATGAGTTTGCGGAAGGCCAGGCAGTACGCGAAGATACTTTGCGCGTTTTGGCGTTTTCGCTGAATAAAGAAAATTACTGTATTGATGTAACTCAGGCCAAAGAGGTTTTTACTCCCGGCTTGGTTACCCGCGTACCGAATAGCGCGGGATTTATAAAAGGCGTCACTAACTTGCACGGCTTAATCGTTCCTTTGGTTGATATCAGGCCATTTTTGGGTTTGGCACAAAGCGAGATTACTAAAGAATCAAAAGTAATCGGCGCAGAAATTAAAGGCGGGTTGGTGGGAATTGTGGTGGATAAAATTTTTGAGGCGCGCCAAATTGCCAAAAGCGCGGTCCAGCCGCCGCTGGCTACTTTAAAAGGCGAGATACTCGATTTTACCTTAGGCCAGATCCAGGTTGAGTCAGGAATAATTACATATTTAGACTTAAAAAAGATTTTGGAATTAAATGAATTTAAAAATGGCGGAGGTCAACTTTGATTAAGTTGGATAAAGAAAGGGGTGGTTTATGCAAAACAAAATGGTAAAAATCAGCACGAAATTAACTTTAGGTTTTGGAGTAGTCTTATTTTTGGCTTTGGGCGCGGGGTTATTCAGCGTGATTTCTTATATCAACACTATGGAAAATTATAAACATTATGTCTATACGCGCATTGGCCAGATTGATGGTGTTAATCAATTAAATGCAGATTTCCGTGGCCAAATTAAAGCGTTTGACAATATTATTCTGCGTGGCAATAATCCGCAAGATCTGAAAAAATATAAAGAAGAATTTGATATTTTAGATGAACATGTTGTTAAGGAAGCTGAAGAGCTAATAAGTGGAGAATTTAAGGTTACTAGTACGGAAAATAAAAAACGCATTATGGCTTTTAAAACCGCTTACGCTGATTTACATAATCTTTATGAGCAGGCAATTCTGGAGTTCCGAAAGAATTTCAATCCCGCGGCTGCGGATAGTCTGGTGCGGGCTAAGGATTTGGAACTCAGTACAATGTTGCATGAAATAGTAGTAGATTCTAAAAATCACACAGCCGAACGATCGGAAATTATTGCTAATCAGGTTAGAGCAAGGGGTATAGTGATTCTAATCATTTTTATTTTTGCGGCCGTAGTCGGAGTAATATTTGCGATTTTTATTTCCCGTAACATCAGCGTTCCCGTGGTTACACTGTCTGAGGCGGCTAATCAGATGGCTAAGGGCGATTTAACTTTATCCATACCTGTAAAAAGCAACGATGAAATAGGCCTGTTATCCGGAAGTTTTGATGATATGGTTAAGAGTTTAAAGGAAATTTTAACTAAATCGCAATCTGCTGTCGGCCAAATTACCTCTGCTTCTACAGAAATCCTTTCTGCCAGCCAGCAGCAGTCAGCCGGAGCCCGCGAGCAGTCGTCAGCGATTAATGAAACAACTTCCGCGGCTTTAGAGTTGGCCAAGTCAGCTGAGGCAGTCGGAGAAAATATTAAACACGTTGCTTCAATTGCCAACCACGCGCTTGCCGGAATGGCCAAAATCAAAGACGCTATCGGTAAGACCGGAGAAAAAATTACTTCTTTAAGCGAGAAATCTCAGCAGATCGGCAAGATTACCGAACTAATTAATGATGTGGCAGATCAAACCAACCTTTTAGCAGTTAATGCTGCTATAGAAGCAGCCCGCGCCGGAGAAGAAGGCCGCGGTTTTGCCGTAGTTGCCGATGAAATCAGAAAATTAGCTGATTCAACCGCTAAATCCACCAAAGATATTACCGCCTTAGTTGAAATCATTCAGCATGAGATGAGTAATGCGATTATCTCTATGGAACAAAGTACCAATAATGTTAACGAAGAAGTAAAATTAGCTCAGGAATCAGCCGAGAGCGCCAAAGAAATTTCTATGTCTGCTACCCAGCAGGTTGCCGGCTCTAAGCAGATCGCCGACGCTATGGCTAATATTAACGAAGCCATGAAACAGATTGCCGCCGGAGCTAGTCAGGCTCAGGCCGCAGCCCAGCAGTTAAATGGGTTGGCCAAAGAGTTGAAAGATACTACGGCGAAGTTCAAATTAGCTTAGCTATTTAAGCGGGAGTAAAAATGGGGTTTGATAAAACTAAATTCATCGCCCAGTATAAAGCCGAAACGCAGGAGCATATCCAGAAGCTTAATCAGGGGCTGCTGCGTTTAGAAAAAAATCCGCAGGAAAAAGAACTCTTGGAAACGATGATGCGCGAGGCGCACACAATCAAGGGCTCTTCCACAATGATGGGCTATAAAAGAATTGCGGATATTGCCCACCAAATGGAAAGCGGGCTGCAAAAAGCGCTGGAAGGGAAATTAAAATTAGAAAAAATGCATTTTGATATGCTTTTTAAATCCTTGGATGCTATCGCGCCGCTATTAGAGGATAAGGTTACCTGGGAAGATACCGGAGTAGCGCATCCTTTTGCCGATGATTTATGTAATCAAATACAGGATGTGTTTAGCGGTAAAGCCGCTAAGCCTGCGGCTAGCCATGCTAAAATCAAACACCCGGCAACATCAGCGCGTAAAAAAGAACCATTGCCTGCGCCCGCCATTGTTAATCAGCCGGCCGCGGTAAAGCAATCTTTAATTCCGGAAGATACCTTGCGGGTAGATATTGATAAGCTGGATAAGTTAGTAAATTTCTCCGGAGAGCTGTTAATTGCTAAAATCCGCCTGGATGAATTGAGTAAAAATCTTTCACACAAAATTGAAACACAGCCGGAGATCAGGGATGCCTGCGGCGCGCTGGTTAAAGAATTGAATAAAGTAGACAATAATATTGATTTTATTACCAAGGGCTTGGGGGATGAGGTTTTGCGCTTAAGAATGGTTTCTGTGGGCTCTCTTTTTAATACTTTCCCCCGGGCAATGCGGGATTTAGCTAATTAAAAAGGCAAAGATGTGCAAATAGAGATTAAAGGCGGAGAGACGGAATTAGACAAGGCGATTATTGATGAGTTGCGCGATCCACTGTTGCATATATTACGTAATGCGGTTGACCATGGCATAGAATCTCCCGCAGACCGCGTTAAAAGGAATAAGCCGCGGGTTGGCACAATTTTTTTAAATGCTTACCAACAGGGCCAACAGGTAGTAATTGAGGTCAGTGATGACGGGGGAGGAATTGATATTGAGGTAGTGCGTAAAGAAGCGGTAAAAAGGAATTTGATTACCGAAGAAAATGTCTGGGGTTTAAGCGAAGACCAGATTTATCAGTTTTTATTTGTGCCCGGTTTTAGTACCAAAAGCGAAGTTACCGAGATTTCAGGTAGAGGGGTTGGTTTGGATGTGGTACGCGAGAAAATGCTTAAGCTTAAGGGTATCGTAGAGGTGCGTTCAATTTGGGGCAAAGGCGCAAAATTTATCATGAAGGTTCCACTCACTTTAGGGATTACAGAGAGTTTATTTGCTGCCTGTGGCAGCGAGACATTCGCTTTACCGGTAGAAAATGTCGTAGAAACTATTCGTATCAATCCGGAAGAAATCCGCAGCGTAGAAGGAAAAGAGGCGATTACGGTCCGGAATCAGATTATGCCTTTATTGCGGCTGAATGATATTTTTGGTTTGCCGCAGCGCGGAATTTTGGAAAAGAAATTTTTCCCGGTGGTAGTTGTACAATCTGTAGAAAAAAGAATCGCTATTTTAGTTGACCAGCTGATCGGCCGGCAGGAAATTGTCCGTAAGAATTTAGGCGAGCCGTTGAAAAATATCCGTGGAGTATCCGGCGCGACGATCTTAGGTGACGGCAGGGTGATTTTAATTTTAGATATACCGCAGATTATTGATTCTTCCGAAGGCGGGATAATCAAGCGCCCGGAAATTAAAGGCAAGCCGCCGGCCCAGGCCAAAAAGCGCAAAACTATACTTCTGGCAGAAGATGCCTTAACTACGGCGATGCTGGAGAAAAATATTTTAGAATCCAGCGGATTTTCCGTAGTAATTGCCCGTGACGGGCAAGAGGCATTGGAAAAATCACAGCAAGAAAAATTTGATTTAGTAATTACCGATATTCTCATGCCTAAGATGGATGGTTTTGAGTTAACTGGCAGGCTTAAAAAAGATAATTTATATAAAGATGTGCCGATAATTATTGTTACAACCCGCGAGAGCGATACGGATAAGCGCCGCGGCCTTGAGGCAGGCGCGGATGCCTATATTTTAAAGAGCGAATTTACCTCCGAAGGTTTATTAGAAACAATTGAAAGGTTATTAGGATAGCTATGGCGGATATAATCAGGGTCTTAATTGTTGATGATTCTCCCTTGATGCGTGCGGCAATCAAGTCAATTTTTGAGGATGACCCGGCTATAGAAGTTGTAGGGCTAGCCAAAGACGGCAAAGAAGGGGTAGAAAAGGCAGCCAAGCTTAAACCCGATGTCATTACTATGGATTTAAAAATGCCGATTATGTCCGGGTTGGAAGCGATCGAAGAAATTATGCAGAATAACCCGGTGCCGATAATCGTGGTCAGTTCTCTGGAAACCGCGGTAATTGTGAAGGCCCTGGGGATTGGGGCAATGGATTTTGTTTCAGTGACTCAGGATATTAATCAGATTGCGCAGGATCTGCTGGAGAAAGTCAAGATTGCCTCTCGTGTGCGGCCTTTGCGCCGGATGAAATTAAGCCGGGTTTCATCAGTTAAGCAACCGGCACCTTCGCTTAAAAGAGAAGCATCCAGAGTTTTGGCAATCGGCATTTCTACCGGCGGTCCGCAGGCGCTGCAGTTATTGTTTGCTAAGTTGCCGGCAAATTTACCTTTAGGAATTTTGGTGGTTCAGCATATGTCAAAAGGTTTTATTGAAGGATTGGCGGAATGGATCAGGGCAACCAGCGCCTTAAAAATAAAAGTGGCTAAGGCAGGCGATACAATTAAGGCAGGAGAAGTCTTGCTGGCCCCGGATGACTTTCATATGAAAGTTAACAGTTCCGGCATGATAGTTTTAAGCGAAGAAAAATGTGATGGTTGCCACCATATCCCTTCTGTTGACGCGATGATGTGTTCAGTAGCTGATGCGTTTGGCGAAGCAGCGATTGGTTTGATTATGACCGGTATGGGTATAGACGGCGTGGAAGGCATAAAAGCGATTAAAAAATCCGGCGGGAGGACAATTGCCCAGGATGAAAGCTCGTCAGTAATTTTCGGCATGAATAAAGCAGCTATAGAATCGGGCGCCGTGGATGTAGTTTTGCCTTTAGAAAAAATTGCCGAAGAAATAATCAGACTGGCTCAGGGAAAGTAATATGGCTAAAAAAATATTAGTTATCGAAGATAGCGTAATAACCGGAGATTTATTAAAGCAGCGGCTGGAAGAACGGGGTTATGAAACTATAGTTAGCTATGACGGTGCAGACGGCCTGGCGAAAATCAAAGACGAGAAGCCGGATTTGGTTATTTTAGACGTGCGCATGCCGGGGATGGACGGTTTTGAGGTTTGCCGCCTGGCCAAAGCTGATCCGCAAACTAAAGATATCCCGATTATTTTTGTTACGACTGCCAGCCAGCAAAAAGATCTCGCCCGCGGTAAAGAAGTTGGCGGAGACGGGTATATTACCAAGCCCTATGACGGCAAGCTGATAATTACGGAAATCAACAAGCTTTTAAAATAGAGGGAGCCATGGCAAAAAAGATTCTGATTACTGAAGACAGCCCGACAGTTTTAGCGATTATGCAAGCCGCGCTGCAGGAGGAAGGGTTTGAAGTAACTACCGCCCTTGACGGGCAGGATGCCTTAAATAAGGCTCGCGCCAAAGATAATCTCCCAGATTTGATTATCCTTGATTTAATGCTGCCGAAGATTGACGGTTATAAGGTCTGCCGTATGCTTAAATTTGACGATAAATATAAACACATCCCGATTATTATGTTTACTGCCCGCATGCAGGAAGCAGATAAGAAATTAGGCAAAGAGGTTGGAGCGGACGCCTACCTAACTAAGCCATTTGACCCCGCGGTTTTGATTTCTAAGATTAAGGAATTGCTGAAGATTTGATTATTTGCGTTGGTCTTTAACGTAATTGCTTCTTTCCAGCTGTTTGGCCAGGGCTTTTAGTTCCGCGCCGATTTCCCCGATTTGCGCCACGTGGTCGATTTTCCTGAATTCATTGCTTACCACTCCGATAGAAAGGGAAAGCAGGGGAATTTTTTGTTCTTGGCCCTTGCGGTCATGGCCGATAATGTAGCCGCGTTTGCGGTCGGTTTCATTATAAAAGTTGGGAGTCGTTTTTTCAAAGTCTTCAATTACCGCCTTGCAGATCGGTTCGGCCTTCTCAAGCGTAGTGACGAAAACAAAATCATCGCCTCCGATATGCCCGACGAAGTCTTCCGGAGACCCGAATTTATTAACCGACCTTAAAATAACTCTGGCAGTTTCTTTAATTACTTCGTCTCCGTGTTCAAACCCGTAGGTGTCATTGTAGGCTTTAAATTTATCCAGATCAACGTAGCAAACCGCAAATTTTGCTTTGCTTTCGATGCGCTTAATCAGTTCGCTGAGAATAGAAACGTTTCCCGGCAGGCGGGTTAAGGGGTTGGCTTCTAAGTCGCGCTGGGTACGGCGCAGGATCATTTTAATCCGGGCAACCAATTCTTTAGGCTCAAATGGTTTAACTACATAGTCGTCTGCTCCGGCGTCGATTCCGTCGACCTTATCGTTAATTTCTCCTTTGCCGGTGACCATAATCACCGGTAGATGCCTTAAGAGAAGGTCTTTTTTAATCAACCGGCAAACCTGCCTCCCGTCGATCTTGGGCATTTTGTAATCCAGCAGGACCAGGTCCAGCGGCTTGGAAGAAACAATTTTTAATGCCTCTTCGCCGTCGCCGGCCTCCATAATTTCGTAATTCTCTTCGGCCAGGGTTAATTTTAAAACATCCCGGATATCCGGGTCATCATCCACAATGAGAATTCGTATCGGCATATTTTTTAAGGGATTGGCAGGGTAAAGCTAAAAGTCGAGCCTAGCCCGACTTTGCTGGTTACCCAGATTTTTCCGTTGTGCGCTTCAATAATATGTTTCACCAGGCTTAATCCTAATCCGGTTCCTTTGACTTGATCGTTAATCGTGTTTTCCACGCGGTAAAACTCTTCGAAGATTTTTTCTTTTGCCTCGGCAGGAATGCCGCAGCCGGTGTCGATAATATCGATTTGAATATGGTCGTCGATTTTAGATGAGGCAATACTGATTTTGCCGTTTTCCGGAGTAAATTTTAAGGCGTTGCCGACTAAGTTAATAAAGACGCGTTTTAATTGGCTTAGATCAGCCAAAACAGTTTGGCTGTCCTTTTTAATATTAGCGGAAAAATTAATTTTCTTTTCTTTAAACTGCAGGGAGAACATATCGGCAATTTCGGCGGAAATTTTATTTAAGTCCTGCGGTTCAAGCCGCATGGTTACCTTGCCGGATTCAATGCGCGAGATATCCAGAAGTTCGTTGACTAAATGGGTAAGTTCGTCGGAATGGCGGTTAATTTTTTCCACGCGCTCCTTGACATCTTCCGGCAAAGGGCTTAATTTTCCCGCCATCAGAATAGAGGCATAGCCCTTGATTGAGGTAAGCGGGGTGCGCAATTCATGGGATACTGCGGAAATAAAATCGGTTTTTCTTTTGCTGGCGGCGTTGACTTCGCTTAGCGCAAGTTTTAGCTCGGAGGTTCTTTCTTCCACTTTTCTGCCTAATTCCTGCTGCGAGCGCCAGGTTTTTTCAAATAGCCGGGCGTTTTCTAAGGCCTGGCCGATTTGGTTAGTCAGGATAGTGATCAATTCTTCATCGCCTTCATTGATTGAAACTTCCTGGTCTTCGGTGGCGACCAGAAAAAATCCCTTATCGCCTTCGTTAGGCAGGATGGGAGAGAAGACAAAGGCGGTTGCAGAAAAAATTTTTTTGATTTGTTCTTTGGCGGAGCTATCTTCCAACGAAGCGTTAGAAAAGGTCTTTTTGTGTTTGATAAAACCCAGGTACTGTTCTTTATTTTTATTAATTTCTGTTAAAATCATGTCTGCGTCCTGCGAGGAGTAGCCGATATTAAGATGGATGCTGAATTTTTTTTCTCTTTCCCGCCACAAGAAAGCGCAGGCCTTTTCTAATCCCAGGTCTTCCAGGGAAGTTGCTTCAATCATACGGAAGATCTGGTTTTCCTCTAAGCTTGTGCCGATGGCGCGCGAGAGCCGCTGTAAGGCGTAAAGCCCGGCAACTTTTTTATCCAGTTCTTCCTGGGTTTTATTTAAGGCGATATCGGTGCGGATAATGATCTTTGCCTGTTCATCCATCTCATCAAGGGCGTTGCGCAGGTTCTCGGTAGTTTTCTGCTGCAGCTTGAACTTTTCGCTTTTGATGATCAAAAGGAGGGTAATCCCGACCAGCAGCCCCAGGCAAACCATAATTAATATATTTGAGACGTATTCACCGCCTGCCATAAATTATTCTCCGATTCCTAATACGGTAATCGTCTGGTTATGAAAATGCGTCCTGCCGAAATATCCGGATGCCCCTAAGGGCGCTTGTTCGCCAAAAGTATAGAATCCAAAAAACGGAGTATCCTCGCCGAGCGACCTTTTAATTATTGCTAATTCATCTTTGGCGTTTCTGCCTAATAAAAGATAGCGCGATACAGAATCAAAAATTAAAGCGAATTTTATCTTTTTCCCGGCCATCCTGGCTTTGGCCTCTTCAAGCGCCTGGTCTGTCGCCTCCAGGCAGGTTTCTTTGGTACCGATCATCAGCCGTATGGAGCTGCCGGTTGGCACATTGCCTTGAAAAATCAAAGCCCCCTGTTCGGCAATTGAATGCACATTGCGCAGCAGGTATTCTTTTTCCCCGGCCAGCTGTATGCCAATCGGGTAAAATATGGAAATACGCCTGAGCTCCTTTTTTAATTTATTAATATCCGCGGCCAGGTAATCCTGATATATTTTAATTGCCGGCTCATTGTCGATCTCATAGACCACATTGGCATGGGCGCTGGTAATTATCCGTGGCTTGCCTAATGGCTTCCATCCGTGTTTAGTACCCCAGCCAAAATTCAGCTTGCCGCCCAACATTATACCACAAGCCGAGTCATTTGTGATTTCCTGATTAAAATAAGTATAGGTTTTATTGAAAGAAAGATTGTCGCTGGCTGATCCGCCGATCAAAGGGAAGCTCAGGCCGAGTTTTTCTTGAATTCCTTGGATAAAAACAGACCCTTCTTCGATCATTCCGTCGGAAAGGATGATTCCCAGATCGCGGTGGCTGCCGGTAAAGCCGCTTAAGAGTTTCGTGCCGAGAGAATCGCCGGCCGGCCCGGCATTTTTTTTGTGGATTTCTTTTACGCTTGCGCTGTATTGGTGTATGGTTTGCGGCAGGCTTAAAAGCATGATCCCCAAGGCGTTTTTAAATATGCCACGCGGGCAAAGGACCGCCGCGGCAGAGGCCCCTAATAAAACCGCCTGATTTCCCAATAGATTGGAAATTGCTTTTATGGCCGTGGGGTGGGCAAAATCTGTGGAACTGAAGACAAAAGCGGCGCTGATTTCTTCGGTTAAGTTTTGCCGCGCCTGCTGCATTGCTTCTTTAACCGCGTTTCCCGCGTCTTTTTGCTGGCTTACGCCTATGCCGACCTGTATAGTTTCGCTTTTAAACATTTTAGTATCTACAATATACACGAACCTTTGGTTAAGCGCAACATAAAAAACCTTGCTTTTTGAGGCAGCAGACTTATAATATTATCATTATGAAAGACCTTAAAACAATTATTATCGCGTTTTTAGCCGGGATTAGTATTTTCTGTGTGGTCAGCTATATATCCTTAATAAACGAAAAAAGGGCCCTGCAGGAAGGCCTGCGCTTGGCGCAAACGCAGGTAGATAAGCTTTCTGGCGAGAAACAAAACCTTATGCAGGCCTTAGAGAAAGAAAAACAGCTCAGTGAAATTTTGTCATCGAAAAATTTGCGTTTAAAACAAAATTTGATCTCTGGATCAAAGAGGCTTAATAAGCTTTTTAGCCAATATAGCTCCGGGGCAGCGCAGATCGCGGTCTTGAAAGCGGAAAATTCCGCTTTACGCAAAGAAAAAGACAAGTTGGCGCTTGATTTGAAACAAATGGCTGGCGAGCGGCAAAGCCTGCAGCAGCGTTTAAGTTCGGTTAGCGAGCTGCGCAAGGCCATGCGTGATTTGAAAAAGAGTAAAAGAGACGGCACGCTAGTCAGGAATTTTGAAGGCAACCAGGGTTTTATCGTTAAAGACGGAAAGTCTACCTATACCTCTAGCGTAAAAATAGAAGTAAATCCTGCCGCGAGCAACGAATAAAGATAATGAGAGATTTTTTTCAAGAACTTGCCATGAATCGGGTTTTAATGACCACGCTTTCCGCCTGGATAATCGCCCAGTCTGCCAAAGTGTTGATTGGTTTGATCCGGCAAAAGCGGATTGATTTCCGCTGGTTTATCGGTTCGGGAGGAATGCCTTCCAGCCATGCCGCGGGCGCTTCCTGCCTGGCAACTTCGATCGGACTGACGCAGGGTTTTGACAGTGTTTATTTTGCCTTAGCGGCATCTTTTGCGATCGTGGTAATGTTTGACGCGCAGGGCGTGCGCCGTTCAACCGGCCGGCAGGCGCGGATATTAAATAAAATTACCGATGATATCTATTGGCAGGGGAAAATTCAGGAAACGCGTTTACGCGAGTTGATCGGGCATACCCCGGTGGAGGTTTTCGTCGGCGGGATTTTAGGCATTGTCATCGCTTTTATTTGGAATTAAGGAGAATCTGATGAAGAAAATTTTATTCGGCGCCGGTATTTTAATTTTAATCATAATTGCGGCTCTGTTTTTGGCAACTAAAGGCTGCGCTAGAGGAGCTATCCAATCAAAAACCGGAGTTGATAAAGCCGCATTGATTAATCAGGCTTCTCAGGCTGAAAATAAAGGCGATTTTTTAGCTGCCAAGAACGCGTATCAGGAATTAATTAATAACGCGCCGTCTTCGGCCAGCGAAATGACTAATTGGCAGCAAAAAGCAGATGACTTGAATATAAAATTATTATTCTCTTCTGTAATTACCCCTAAAAGCGTGCTTTATGAAATCAAGCCGGGAGATACGATTGTTAAGATTGCCCGTGAATTTAAGACTACTCCGGAGTTGATCGTTAAGGCCAACAATATTTCCGGTAATAAAATTTTTCCCGGGCGTAAAATTAAAGTTTGGAACGCGCCTTTTAGCATTACCGTGGATAAATCACAGAATATTCTTATGCTTAAATCTGATGAAGAAGTGATCAAGACTTATGTTGTTTCTACCGGCGCCAATAACTCTACTCCGGTAGGGACCTATAAGATTGTGAATAAACTGCAGAATCCCACCTGGTTTAAAGCGGGTGCGGTTGTGCCGGCCGCGAGTCCGGAAAATGTCCTTGGCACGCGCTGGATGGGTTTTGACCTTCCCGGCTATGGCATCCATGGTACAGTTGAACCGCAGAATTTAGGCAAGCAGGTTACTCAAGGCTGCGTACGCATGAGCAATGGCGAAGTTGAGGAGCTATATACTATTGTTCCCGTCGGCACAGAAGTAACCATCGTTGACTAACTAAAAGAAAAAGTGGCTGGACTAGAGTTTGAAAAACCGATTTTAGAATTAGAGAAAAAGATCCAGGAGATTAAAAGCTTTGCTTCGGATAAGAAGATTGATTTATCCGGCGAACTTAAGCGCCTGGAGTCTAAATTAGACCAGCTTAAAAAAGATACCTACACTAATTTAACCGCCTGGCAGAGGGTCCAGATCGCCCGCCATCCGCAAAGGCCGTACACGCTTGACTATATTAATCTGATCGCGACCGATTTCTTACAACTGCATGGAGACCGGCTGTTTTCCGATGATTTGGCGATTATCGCCGGCTTTGCCAAAATCGACGGTCAAAAAGTCGCGCTGATCGGCCATCAAAAAGGCCGCGATACCAAAGA
>JAKAMF010000037.1 GCA_021813045.1 bacterium
TATGGCGCCGAAGAGGCTCAGCAGGATTTATATATTGATGTCCCGGGAGATTCTCCGGAACAGGTGTATATTTCTATTTTTGACCCTAATACCGGGGGAAAAGTTGATTTGCGGCCGGATAATCAGGCGCCTTGGGACACGCAAACAGAATTTATGATTTATGGAAAAAATGGCCAGCTTTTGGATAGCGCGCAAATCGGGTCAGAAAAACAGTATGACCGCAGCTACCTCGATTTCGGCCCCTATGATAAAGAGCAGGGCGAAAAGTTAGGCGATGTCTACCGTTTTAAGTTAACCGTTAAGGCAGTTTCCGGTTCGGACGAGAATCTTTACTATGTTAAGGTTTCTCCGGAAGATTCCCAGGCCTTTGCTTATAATTTTACCTTTCGTCTTTTAGAGAAAGAAAATGACAAAATGTATTTTTATCCGCAGATAGCCGCTGGCACGGAGAAAATAATTGTCGAGAATTACGATATGGACCCGGACGGCGGTAGCTGCGAGTTGATTGACCGTCAGTTTGGCATGCGTGTTAAGATCAAAGATTCGCAAAGCGGACAATGGACTGAGACAGTGGTAAATCTCAGCCCCAGTCAGAACAGCCGCCGGCTGGAATATGTGGTAACTAAAAAAACTCAGCGGCGCGCTAATGCCGGAATTAGGGTAAAAGATGAGAAGGGCAATTTGCTGCCGATATACTTTCGTCCGGCAGCCGCTCCGCGGCAGGTGCCAGCCGCAATGCCTGCGCGCAAAGAAATTGTTTTTGAGCGTCTGTGTAATAATCGGTTTATTTTTGACGCCACTAAGTCTTATGATTCCGCGGAGAGAAAATTAAGTTATTTCTGGGATTTTGGCGATGGCTCAACCAGTAATCAGGCTGTGGTAGAGCATACTTATGATAAGGCGGGAGAATATAGAGTCGCGCTTAGGGTGCGCAACGATTCCGGATTAGAATGCGACAATGATCAAGTTTCACAGGTAATTAAAGTTAATTCTGCTCCTGTTCCGGATTTTACTGCTCCGGAAAGGGCTTGTTTAGAACAGGAAACTATTTTTGATGCTTCGGGAACAACCGATGATACCGCTAATACCCTTGTTTACCATTGGGATTTCGGCGACGGCACCCGGGCAGAGGGCGTGCGTGTAACCAAGGCTTACCAAAGAAGCGGCACTTTTAAAGTTACTCTGACCGTAAATGATAATGAAAATACGCCTTGCAGCGCCAGAAGCAAGGAGGGGGTTATAAAAATAGTCAAGCCTCCGCTGGCCGATGCCGGTGAAGATATTGAAGCCTGTATTCCTTATCAGCAGGAATATAAAATTAATTTTTCCGCCGGCAGGGTTAAAAACGCCGAGGCCAAGGATTTAACTTACGCCTGGGATTTCGGCGACGGCGAAAGCGGCTCAGGCCGGTCGACCAGCCATGTTTATAAAAAAGGCGGTGTCTATACGGTTAAATTATCGGTTGATGACGGCTATGGTTTGCCTTGTTCGGTATCCAGCGATACAGCCAAGCTTACTTTAAATAAACAGCCGGTTGCTAAAGCAGGGCAGAATAGATTGGCCTGCGCAGGCAGCGAAATTGATTTTGACGGTTCCGCTTCTTATAGCGAAGATAACGGCAGCCTGGAATATCTCTGGGATTTCGGCGATGGCGCTAAGGCACAGGGAGTAAGAGTGGCGCATGCTTATCGTAAAGGCGGAAAGTACAATGTTAAATTAATTGTTGATGATGGCAAGGGCAAAAAATGCTCTCAGGCCCAGGATATGATATCGGTCAGCGTTAATACCAAGCCGGTTGCCGCATTGGCTGATGTAAAGCCGGTGTGCCTGGCCAGCGAAGCGGGTTTTGACGCTTCGCGTTCCAGCGATGCCGATGGCGACATATTAAAATATACCTGGGATTTCGGCGACGGAACAATTTTAGATGGCGGCGCTAAAATGACCCACGTCTATCAATCCGGCGGAATCTATACTGTTAAAGTGACGGTTGACGATCAGTCCGGCACTGCCTGTTCCTCGGATTCTCAGAGCATAAAAATACGCGTGAATACTCCGCCTAAAGCCAACGCCGGACCGAATCTGGTTTGCTGCGTGGATAAAGAAAATATTTTTGACGGCTCCGGTTCGGTTGACCCTGACGGGGACGCCTTAACCTATGAATGGGATTTTGGCGACGGCACTAAAGCTAGCGGCCAGCAGGTAACCCATAAATATCCCAAACCGGGAGATTATAAAGTTATCTTAACGGTTAAAGACGGCTCGGGCACTGCCTGCAGTCAGTCGCAGGATGCTTTTCTGGCTAAGGTAAGTGATAAGCCGGTTTCGATTATGGAAATTAAAAAACATTAGACAAGTAATCTTAAAGAAAATATAATAGGAAAATAAATTGGAGGGGAGGCAGGGAGATGAGGAAAGCCGTGTTTTTGGTTATGATATTGGTCTGCGGATTAACTAGTCTTTCTTGCACGGAAAATCAGGGTGCGAACAAAGTAATGAAGGAAGGCGTAATTGGCGCCGGGGCCGGCGCAGTGGGCGGGGCAATTGGCGGCGGAGGCAACGCGATTTGGCAGGGTGCGTTAGCCGGAGCAGGCGTAAGCATTATCGGTAATGCTATCTTTGACGCGATGAGCGGAGAGAAAGTCGATGATACTGAGCACGTCAAAAAGCTCGATTCACAAGGCGCTTATAAAGAAGGTTATAGTGACGGGTATAAGCAGGGTTATGAGCAGGCCAAAAGAGAGTTGGCGGGAGTAAAAACAAAATGATACCCTGTGGTAATGATTTTTTCGGCAGCCCTTTGAATAGGGCTGCCTTTTTTTATAACCATGGAGGTGGTTGATGTTTAAAATCGGGCATTTAAAAGTAGAAATTTTTAAAATTAAAAATCGCTGCGGGTATGCCGCAGTTTGCTGCAGCCATTTGACCGAAGGCAAGAATCAGCAAGAGGCTTATGACCGTATGGTTAAAGCATTAAGAAGGACCACCAAAAGAACAAAATGAAATCACACACGCAGTATCTCTGGTTTAACACGCGGGAAAAACAGGAATTCTTGAATATTACTGGCTTGGTAGAAGAGGCATTGGCTAAAAGTAAAATAAAAGAAGGCCTGTGCCTGGTAAATGCCATGCATATTACCTCCAGTATATTTATTAATGATGATGAGAGCGGATTACACGAAGATTTTTCTGTCTGGCTGGAGAAGCTGGCGCCATTCGGTAAAGATAAATATAAACATAACCTTACCGGAGAGGATAACGCCGACGCGCACTTGAAGCGCACGATTATGGGCAGGGAAGTAGTGGTAGCGGTTACCGGCGGTAAATTAGATTTTGGGCCGTGGGAGCAGATTTTTTACGGGGAGTTTGACGGCCAGCGCAAAAAAAGAGTTTTAGTAAAAATTATCGGGGAATAATTTTTTTTATTAATTTTGTATGCTTTTTGCATATAAATATATGCGTAATGCATACAAATTATTTAGCTTGACAATATATGCATTTTGCATATAATAGTATGCAATAGGAATATATTTGTATGCAAAAGGCATATAGGGAAGCGAATGATTAATTTAGCGAAAAATAAAAAAAAGCTGTTGATGCTTTTCTTTGAGCATGCCGGGCAGGAATTCTATATGCAGGAGATCGGGCGGTTGCTGCGTAAGAAGCCGGGGGTGTTCCAGCGCACTTTAAATAATTTGGAAAAAGAAGGCGTCTTAAAAAGCCAGTTTAAGGCCAATGCCCGTTATTTCCGCATTAATCCGGATTACCCTATTTATAACGAATTAAAAAGCATTCTTTTAAAAAGCCATGGTAAGTTAGCGGCCGTGATTTTGATCACGGCTATTTTTGTTTCCGCTGTGTTTGCTCAGGAGAATAATATAGATGTAAATAATCTCGAGCTTAAGGGCGCGGTTATGATTGCTTATAAAAGCAATAAGGATATTCAGGCGCAGGAACAGCAGGTTCTGGTTGCCGCGGCCAATGTTATGGGGGCCAAGAGCAATTTTTTCCCCAAGCTTAATCTTAACGGCGGCTATACCCGTAATGGCGCGGTTTTAAGTAAAGGCACCCCGGGGGCTAAAAAAGACGTAGGTATCTGGTCCGGTTATCAGAATGATAATTTGTTGGATATGACTGTCGAACAGACTATTTATAACGGCGGACAAGATATCGCTAATTTCCGGCAGTCAAAAGTTAATTATAAAATCGCAAGCGTAACTTTGCGCGCTCAAATGTTAGATACGGAAATGGAGACCCGGCGGCTGTATTACGGTTTATTGCTGGCGCAGGAAACCTTACGTATTGCCCGTGAATTACTGGGGCAGGCCCGGGCGCATTATGAGGATATGAAGAGTAAATTAGGGCAGGGTACAGCTACCAGTTTTGATGTTTTGACCGCCAGAGTAAAGGTTTCGCAGATAGCGCCGGAAGTTGTCAAGGCGGAGAATGCGGTTGAGCTGATCTCTGCGGAATTGAAAAAGCTGCTTGGCTTTAAATTGCAGGACCCGCTGGGGCTAGCCGGAAAATTGGCCTATGAAACTACCGCGATTGAAGAAGGCAGTTTCTTAAAGGCGGCATATTTAAACCGGCCGGAGATGATTTTAAAGAATTTAGGCGTGGATTTAAATAAGTGGGGCATTGATTATGCCAAGGCTAGTTACCGGCCGCAGGTAAGCGCGAATTTGGATTATATGTATCGTTCTAATAATTTAGCCAATATGTATAACCGGCAACACAATAATTGGAGCGCGGGGGTAGCGGTTACTGTGCCTATTTTTGATGGCTGGTCTTCCCGGGCTCTGGTGGACGCAGCCAAAGATAAATACGCAAGATCAATTATAGATAAAGATAATGTCTATGATCAAATCGCGGTTGATGTGCGTAAGGCCTGTCTTGATTTAAAAGAAGGCGAAGCGGTGATTGCCGCGCAGAAAGATTATATTGAGCAGGCAACCGAGGCCCTGCGTTTGGCTAAGGCGAATTTTGATTTTGGAGAAGGCACAGGGTTAGATGTGCTGGATGCGATGGTTAGTTTGAGCCAGGCGCAAAAAGGGCTTTATGAGGATATCTATAATTATTTAATGTCTCAAGCGTATTTAGACCGCGTAAGAGGGCAAAGCATGATCGGGCCTGTTTCGTTGACAGGCGGGGAGGCAAAGAATGAAAAAAAGGCTTAAGTTAATTCCAATTATTATTCTGGCAGCAGCGTTGGCCGCCGGGGCTTTTCTTTTTGTAAAGATCGAAAAAGGCCGCCAAAACGGAAAAATTAAGGTTTCCGGAAATATTGAAGGCGATGATGTGCGTATTTCGTTTCGGGTTGAAGGCCAGATTCTGGAGCTTTTAACTGATGAAGGCGAAGTGGTCAAGACCGGCCAGCTCGTCGCCCGTTTAAAGACGGATGAGTTGACCAAGATTCGCGATAATGCCGCCGGAGAGCTCCGGGCAGCGGAATTTGAATGCGCCTTATCTAAACTGGACTACGACCGGGCAGAGAATTTGCTCAAGGCCGGTTCGATCACCACACAGAAGCGCGATCAGGCAAAAACTAAATATGATTCGGATAAGGCAGTGGTAGAAAAACTCCTGGCTTCACTGGAATTGGCCGAAACGCGCCTGGGTTTTGCGGAACTGGCTTCGCCCTTAAATGGCTATGTAGTAATAAAGAGTTCGTTAGGCGGCGAGGTTGTGCAAGTCGGCACTCCGGTTTTTACCGTGATTGATTTAAATAATATTTGGGTCACTGCTTATATTAATGAGACCGATATCGGCAGAGTCAAACTGGGCCAAAAGGCGTATGTGCAAACCGACAGCTATCCCGGTAAAAAATATAACGGCTGGGTTTCTTTTATTTCCAGCCAAGCTGAATTCACTCCGAAATATATTCAGACTACGGAAGAAAGAGTTAAATATGTTTACCGGATAAAGGTAAGGGTAGATAATTCCAGTTTAGACCTTAAGCCCGGCATGCCGGCGGACGCCTATATTTTAGTCCAATAGGGCCATGATCACTATCAAGACCGAAAATCTCACCCGCAAATTCGGCAATCTTACCGCACTCGATAATCTTAATCTGGAAGTTGAGGAAGGGGAAATTTTTGGGTTAGTCGGCCCGGACGGCGCGGGGAAATCTACCACTATGCGGCTTTTAACCGGGATCATGAATCCTACCCAGGGCCAGGCCTGGGTTTACAATAAACACACGGTAAAAGAAGCAGAGGCCTTAAAAGAATCTATTGCTTATATGTCGCAGCGCTTTGGGCTTTACGAAGAGCTGACGGTACTGGAAAATATTAATTTTTACGCGGATGTTTACGGAGTGGCCAAGGATAGGCGCGAACAGGACATTGACCGCTTATTGGGTTTTTCCGGGCTCTTGCCTTTTAAGCAGCGTTTTGCCGGAAAGTTATCCGGCGGAATGAAGCAAAAATTAGGCCTGGCATGCAGCCTGATCCATACCCCGCGGGTTTTATTTTTAGATGAGCCGACTAATGGCGTTGATCCGGTTTCCCGCCGCGATTTTTGGAATATTCTTTATGACCTGCTGAAAGAAAAAGTTACCATTTTCTGTTCCACTTGTTATCTTGATGAAGCCGAGCGCTGCCGTAGGGTCGGCTTATTGCATAAAGGTAAGCTTTTGCGTTGCGAGTCGCCGGATAAAATAAAGAAGGAATATAATGTTAAAACATTGGAAGAAGCGTTTATTGCCATAATTAAAGAATATGAGAATAATTCCAAAATCCCGGCCTCCGGAACCGAAGCTGAGCTCCGAGAATAATTTTGCCGTAAGCGTGCAAAACCTGGAAAAAAAATTCGGGAGCTTTACCGCGGTAAATAAAATTAATTTCGCGGTTAACCACGGAGAGATTTTTGGTTTTCTCGGGCCGAACGGTGCGGGAAAGTCCACCACTATTCGCATGCTCTGCGGGATTATTCCTCCGACTTCCGGTTCTGGCCAGGTAGGCGGCTATGATATTAACAAAGAGCAATATAAAATTAAACAGCATATCGGTTATATGTCGCAAAAATTCTCTCTCTATGACGACCTGACCGTGGCAGAGAATATTAATTTTTACAGCGGGATATATAAAATTCCTAAGTCGGAAAGGAAAGAACGTTTTGAAGCTACTATCCGTACCGCCGGATTAGAGGGAATGGAGTCGAATCTTACCGTGACCTTGGCCGGAGGCTGGAAGCAGCGCCTGGCTTTGGGCTGCGCGTTGTTGCACAAACCGCGGATATTATTCCTTGATGAGCCGACTTCCGGGGCTGATCCGCTGACCCGCGCTAATTTCTGGAACGTGATCAAAGATCTGGCCAGTAAGGGCGTGACGATCTTCGTTACTACACATTATATGGATGAAGCAGAAAATTGCCACCGTATGGTTTTGATCTATAAAGGAACAATTATTGCCCAGGGCACGCCGGAAGAAATGAAGACTAAAAATATGAAGCATGAAGTGCTGGAGATTGTTCTGCCTAACGCGCAGGATTGGCTGGATAAGATTATTAAAGTAGAAGGAGTCAAGGAGGCCGCGCTTTTTGGCGCCAATATTCACACCGTAGTTTATGATAGCGCTCAGGCTGTGCCGGCGATTAAGGGATTTTTAGAGCAGGCGAACGCCGCGGCTTTTAGCGTGAATAAAATACTTCCTTCATTGGAAGACGTATTTGTTTCTTCTATAGAAAACTATGACCAATCTGAATCTAAAAAGGCTTAAGGCGGTTGCTTGGAAGGAATTTGTCCAGATTAAACGCGATACGCGTTCTTTGGCCATGGCTCTGGGAATTCCGATTTTTATGCTTTTGATTTTTGGCTATGGGCTTTCTTTGGATATTGATCATGTGCCGATGGTAGTCTGGAATCAGGATGCTTCTTCGCAATTCTCCCGCGATTTTGTCTTGAATTTCAAGAATTCCAAATATTTTAAGATTACCGGGTATGTAGATAATTACCGCGATATCGAGCAAAAGATTAATGACGGCAGTATAATGATGGCCCTGGTAATTCCTAAAGATTTTTCGCGCTGGATCAAGGCCGGGGATATAGCGCCGGTGCAGCTGATCGCTGATGGCAGCGATGCCAATACCGCGACAATCGCTATGGGTTACGTGCGCTCGGTAGTTTCCGGGTACAATATTAATTTGATTACTAATCTTTTTGCTCAACACGGGCTAAGGGCGCCGAAGATAATCGATGCCAGGCCGAGGATTTGGTTTAATATGGGCCTGACCAGCACCTGGTTTATTGTCCCGGGAGTAATCGCCATGATCATTATGATCATTTCAGCGCTGCTTACTTCTGTCTGCGTGGCCAGGGAATGGGAAAGAGGGACAATGGAACAACTGATCTCTACGCCGATAAAAACTCCGGAGCTGATCATCGGCAAATTTATCCCTTATTTTGTGATCGGCTTCTTTGACCTGATTATAGGCGTGTTGATGGCCAGGTTCCTTTTCGCGGTTCCTTTTCGCGGCAGCTATTTTTTATTATTTATTTTAAGCGCGCTTTTCCTGACCGGCGCTTTGTCACAGGGGATTTTGATCTCTGTGGTCGCCCGTACGCAATTAATGGCCAGCCAGCTGGCAAGTTTAAGCACCTTGTTGCCGACCGTATTGCTTTCCGGTTTTATTTATCCGATCTTTAATATGCCGAAGTTCGTTCAAGCGGTCACTTATTTAATTCCCGCGCGATATTATATTGTCATCTTAAGGAATTTGTTTTTGAAGGGAAGCGGGATGTACGTAATGTGGGATGAAACGTTTTTTTTATTTTTATTTGCTTTCGTCATGTTGTTTTGGGCGGTGAAAAAATTCAAGAAAAAAGTGGCTTGACGGGAAAAATGATCGCGCCGCTTCGCAAAGCTCAGCGGCATTTCGCTAAACAAAATTAAGGTGCTCAAATGTTTGAACGCGCACTGGCGATATTAACTAAGGAATTTAAACAGATCTTCCGTGACCCGCGGATGAAGACGATTATTTTTATTTCTCCAATGGTCCAGATCATTCTTTTTGGCTATGCCGCTAATAAGGATATTAATTATATTCCCACCGCAATCTATGATAAAGATAACACCAAAGAAAGCCGCGATCTCTTGCACGCGTTTACTTATTCCAAATATTTTGTTCCCGAGCGTTATATCGCCAGCGACCAGGAGCAAAATCTGGTTTTAGATAAAGGGCTGGATAGCATCGTTATCCATATTGACCGTGGTTTCGGGCGCAATCTCAATGCCAATAAAGACGCTGCTGTACAGTTGGCCTTTGACGGTTCCGATTCTAATACCGCAATGATTATTATGGGATATGCCAATACGGTGATTACCGATTACGCTTATCGCAGGCTGATCGCGGAAGTAGATGCCCGTGGTTTATCGGAAGAATTGCCTGGCGTCCAACTTAGGGACCGCGCCTGGTTTAACGGAAATTTGGTTTCCCGGAATTATTATCTTCCGGGGGTAGTTGCTACGATCGTTACCGTAATGTCGCTTTTGTTAACCGCGATGGCGATTGTCAAAGAAAAAGAGATTGGCACTATGGAACAGTTGATTGTTAGCCCTTTGAAACCGTTCGACCTGATCATCGGTAAGCTGTTGCCTTTTGCGATCATCGCATTGATCCAGGTTGTCCTGATTACTACCTTAGGCGTGCTTTGGTTTCATATACCGTTAAGGGGGAACTTATTTTTATTATTATTTTCTACCTGCGTATATTTATTTACCACTTTGGGTATCGGCCTGTTTATTTCCACGATTTCCAGCACGCAGCAGGAGGCGAATATGTCGGTTTTTCTTTTTTACCTGCCGACGGTTTTACTTTCCGGGTTTGCCTACCCGATTGCTAATATGCCGAAAGTTATTCAGTGGTTTACATTTCTTAATCCATTGCGTTATTTTATGGTGGTGATCAGGAGTATATTTTTAAAAGGGGTGGGTATTGATGTGCTTTGGACCCAGCTGTTGCCTTTATTAATTATGGGGCTGGTAATTATTTCTATCAGTGCGCTGCGCTTCCGCAAGAGCCTGGGTTGACATTTGGGAAAAATATGCTATACTTTTATTGAAAATTGAGCAATTGACAAATTGGTAAAGATGCTAATGTTAAAGGCAAACCAGGAGTAATCCTGGGACGCAAAGCTACCTGTCCTCGAGCGCGAGCTAAGGGCAGAGGGGCCGCCAAAAGGCGAAACTTAAACCTTGAGAGCCCCTCAAGGTTTTTTGTTTTTTAGCCCTCCGGCTTTGCGTTAAAGGGGCGGGAGGACTAAAATGAAGAAAATAGCTTTTTTACTGGTTATGCTGGCAGATTCGTTATTGGTCGCGGCTAACTTTGCTCATGCTGAAACCGCACCGCAAACTACAGGTAGTTTTAACCCTTATTCAAGTACAGTTTTAAAAATGAACGGCGAGCAGGTAAAGTCAACCACTCCGTTTTTACAAAGAATAAACGCGGATTCTACGCCTGCCCAGGAAGAAACCGATACTTTTGCTAATAAAATAGGTATCGGGATCCTTAATGCCGCTACTTTCTGGACTGACGTTCCCCGGCAGGTGAAGGATGAAACGGAAAAATCCAATGTTTTAGCCGGAGCAACTGTCGGGTTTGGCAAAGGGCTGGTTAAAGGCGCGGAAAGAGTTACTGCCGGAGTTTATGATGTGACAACTTGTACCTTTACTCCTTATGATGAGCCATCAATGAAGCCGGCCTATACTGTAAAAGACCCTGACCGGGGGTTAAAGGTGAATTTAATGAGCTGGTAAGCGGCTGATAAAAGATAAAGTTAAAAAGGGCCGGATTCCAAAATAGTAAATTGGAGTCCGGCCCGGTTTTTATTTACATAACTTATTGATTGTGCTACAATTAACACAATGAAAGATGATAAACTTCAGATAAACTGCAAAAGCGTTAATGCCATCCTTAAATACGCGCAAGACAAAGGTAAGGATATCGCTTATCTTATCCACGGCCTGGGTTATGACGAGGCCTACCTTACAGACACCAACAATTGGCTTCCCTTGGAAGTAGCGAATGAAATATCCCGCCGTTTGCGCGTGATGTTTGATGATGACCAAATTATGTATAAGGTCGGGCTTTCCTGCGAGCGGCTGCATTCTTTAGGTTTTATCGATTTTATTTTAAGGTTAATGGCCAGTCCGCAGTTTATTATCCGGCATGCCCCCAAGTTAAATAAATATTTTAGTTCTATAGATGCTATCGAAATTCTACAATGCAATGCCCATTTCGCCAAAATAAAGTATTTCCCTTTGCCTGGGTACACCATGAATTTAGATGATTGTTATTTTACGAAAGGCATATTTGCGGTTTTACCGAAAATTTGGGGTAACAGCCCGGCAAAAATAGAAGAAGAAACCTGCGCTATCCCGATTCATAAAAAAGGAAGGATTAACGGTAAATACTATAGTGTTGATGAACAGGGCTATGTTTTTGAGCACGATGTTTTAAGGGAAAGGGCGGGGATTGATACTCCTAAAAAAATTGGCAAACTTAATAACGATGGCTCTTTTAAATTAGGCAATACTATCTATGGCGCCAAGGCCTGTGTTTATTCCCTGAGTTGGGCGCCGCGCCGTTTATTTTTAGCAAAGTTATTTTATGATTTTTTTCAAAAACCGCGAGTCCTGCAGGCGGCAATTGAAGAAATGGAGCAGGAAAATGATATTATTTTAAAAAAGAATAAGGAGTTGCAGCTGAAAAATTTACAGCTGCAGCATCATTATATAGACACGATTAATGCATTGATCCGGGTAATCGACGCCAAGGATCATTATACTGAAGACCATTCGCTGAACGTCTGCCGGATTGCTGAAGAGATCTGTCGGGGGATGGCTTTGCCATCGGCTAAGGTGGAAACAATTCAGCAGGCCTGTAAATTACATGATTTAGGAAAGGTAGGGATAAAAGATAGTATCCTTTTAAAGCCGGGGAAACTTACCGAAGAAGAATGGCAGGAAATTAAAAAACACCCGATATTGGGTTCGGAGATAATCAGGCCGCTAGCTTTTTTAAGCGAGGTAGCGGTGTTGATCCGCCAGGACCACGAGCGGTGGGATGGCCAGGGCTATCCGGACGGCCTTAAAGGAAATGAAATTGATATCGGCAGCCGCATAATTATGCTGGCTGACGCCTATGATGCGATGACTTCCGGCCGGCCGTATAAAAAAGCCATGACTAAAGAAGAAGCCATCGAGGAAATTAAAAAAAATTCCGGTTCACAGTTTGACCCTCTT
>JAKAMF010000101.1 GCA_021813045.1 bacterium
TATGCATTATTTATGCTTATACGAAAAATATCAAGCAGTCATTAGGCGTTGGTGCCGGCATAGATGGGATCAAGATGGTCTTATATTATCTGCACGAAAGAATGTGGAATAAGATAAAATTTGGCCGGCATAAAATAGCGGATTATCAAATCTAACCTGTCCTATACTATAGGGCTATTTAAGGAGGAACAAAATGAGTTTATTGGATAACAAAGATAATTTAAAAAACCTAGTGGAAGAATTGAATTTTAAGGAGAAGGTCGAAAGGTCTAAGCAACTGATCAAGGAGGCCTACGAGCGTTACGGTGATTCTTTAGTTGTAGCTAATAGCTTGGGTAAGGATTCGGTAGCGGTTTGGGATTTGGCTAAAAAAGTAAATCCTAAGATCCGCGGTTTTATTGTGACTACGCGTTTTAAACCAGCAGAGACAGTTAAGTTTATGAATGAAACTGTAAAGCGCTATCCGGAGCTCAGGGTTTATAAAAATGATTCAACCATAGAAGATAGGCTTTATGAAACTCACCCGGATCTTTGTTGCGATATCCTTAAGGTTGAGCCGGTTAAGCGCGCCATCGAAGAAATGGGGGTAAAATGTTGGGTAACCGGTTTACGCTGTACGGAAGGTCGCACGCGCACAGATTTTAAAGAGGTAGAAGAACGCGACCGGGGATTGATTAAACTTAACCCGATTCTAATTTGGAAAGAACGCGAAGTCTGGCAGTATTTAGCATTATATCAGGTGCCGGTTAATGCGCTTTATGCCGAAGGGTATCGTTCTTTAGGCTGCGAGCCTTGCACTAAAATTACCAATGATGATAATGAACGCGCTGGGCGCTGGATTGGGACTTCTAAATGCGGCGGCGAATGCGGGATACATACTCGTCCGCTTAAAACAAGGGTTTAAATGCTTAAATATTTTCCCATTGCTTTGGTTCTTAAGGATAAGCCGGTAACGGTAATCGGCGGAGGGAAAATAGCCGGAGATAAAATTTTAAAATTGCTTCAGGCGCAGGCGGATATTCAGGTTATTGCTCCGCAGATAACTGGCAGGCTTAGGGCTTTGCTGAAAAATAGAAAAATTAAATGGCTCTGTCGTAAAGCCAGGGAAAGTGACCTTGCCACTGCAAGGTTAGTAATTGCTGCGACTAATGATCATAAAGCGAATAAACAAGTAAGCTTATGGGCAAGAAAGAAAAATATCCCGGTTAATGTGGTGGATAATTCCGCTTTGAGCAGCTTTATTTCACCCGCAATTTTTCAAAAACGCGAAGCAGTAGTTACGGTTTATACTAATGCCCGGGCTCCGGTTTTATCGCGCGACTTGAAGAATTTTTTAAAGGAGAATTGGAATGCGTTTAGGGCTTATCGGGATAAACTACGCCAGCGCCCCGCTTGAAATTTTAGAATCACTGCATTGCCGGCGCGCTAAGATTGCCGGGTTTTGGAAAGATCATAACGTGTCTTTGCTTTTTACCTGTAACCGAATTGAGATTTATACCCCGGTTTTAAAATTTAGCAGCTTTCTGGCTGAATTTAGGGAATTTAAAGATTACGCTTATCTTAAATCAGGATCCAGAGATGTATTTTTGCACGCTTTGCGTGTTGCTACCGGTTTAGACTCACAGATCAGAGGCGAAAAACAAATTTTCAGCCAGATTAAAGATTTGGCTTGCCGGCAAGATTACGGATCAGCGTTAAATACTTTTTGGCAAAAAATTATTTCTTGTGCCCAAGAGATTAGAATAATATCAGGCCTGTCTCAGGAAGATTTTAATATAGTAGATTTGGTTTTGGATGATTTATTAGAGCAAGGAGTGGTCTCGGATAGTCTAAAAGTTTTAATTATCGGCACAGGTAAAGTCGCCGGGCTTTTTGCTGCTAAATACCGGTTATTTAAACAGCTTATATTTATAGCGCATAAGAATTTTTCCCAGGCTAAAAAACTGGCTGATTCTTCTAACGGAAAAGTATTATTTTATAACCAGCTTGGTTTGGCGCTTCAGGAGGCGGATTTATTGGTTAACGCAGCTAAATGCCCGCATTATATTTTATGGCCGGATAATTTTAGCTCTTTGCGCCGGGTTAAGCCTTTATTGGCTTATGATTTATCCTTGCCGCGAACGATACATCCGCGGGCGCAAGAAACGCAAAAAGTTATTTTAAAAAATCTTAGCCAGCTTTCCGGCAGGTTAGAAAAACAGCAGCGTAGGATAGATTCACGGATAAAATTAGCCGAGTATTTAGCCTTAGAAAAAGTTAGGGAGATTTTTGATGGCCAAGAAATTAAGGATTGGTATTCGGCCGAGTCCTTTGGCAAGTAAACAGTTCGAAGAGGTGGTTGGATATTTAAAAGATAGGTATTCGGGCCGCATTTTTGAGATTAAAAAAATATTTACCCCGGGAGATCGGGACAAAATTACGCCGATTTCGCAGGTTGAGGGTTCGGATTTTTTTACCGCGGATATTGACCAGCAGCTTTTAGAAGGGGAAATCGATCTAGCTGTGCACAGCAGTAAAGATCTGCCCGAGAAAATCAATTCCGGCTTGGAATTAGTTTTTGAATCAGATCCGCTTAGCCCTTTTGACGCTTTGGTGTCGCGCCAAAAGCTTAAGTTTTTTGATTTGCCAGCGGGCTGGCGCATTGGTACTAGTAGCCAAAGACGCAAAGAGCAAGTTAAGGCCTTACGGCCAGATTTAACGTTAGTTGATATCCGGGGAAACATCGAAGAGCGCCTGGAT
>JAKAMF010000038.1 GCA_021813045.1 bacterium
CAGGAAATTATTTCTTTGCTTAATCAGGCCAACCGCGCCAATCCTGCCGAGCCGGGTTTTTTGCCGCAGTTAAAAAAGAACGGGCAATTCCTCTGGGACCATCTTTTAGCTCCGCAGATAAAAAATAAATTAAGGCAGCTTCCGATTAAAGACCTGGTGTTATCTTTGGATGAAGAATTGATAGATATTCCCTGGGAGCTTTTATTCGATGGGGAAAGTTTCCTTTCTTTGAAATTCAGCTTTGGCCGGGCAGTGCGCACGAAAGAACAAATGCCGCAAATGCAATACCGCGGCACATCCGGGACTTTGAAGATGCTGATTTTAGCTAATCCTACCAATGACCTGCATTCCGCTTATCTGGAAGGCACGCATATTAAAAACCAGTTTGACCGGCGCCGGGGGCAGGTCAAAATCGATTTTAAGTCTACGCGTATTGATACGCTTTATGTGAAAAAGAACCTGCGTGATTACGATATTATCCATTTTGCCGGCCATTGCGAATATGACCGCGTTAATCCGCGTAATACCGGTTGGCTGCTGGATGACGGTAAATTTACTACTGCGGATATTCTGGGCTTGAGCGATAACCTTACTTTGCCTTCTTTAGTTTTTTCTAACGCCTGCCAGTCGGCAAAATCGTCTGCCGGCCTGATGGATAAAGATTATCAGGAAAAGAATTATAGTTTAGCCGCGGCATTTTTATTTTCCGGAGTAAGGCATTATATCGGCACGGTCTGGCAGATCGCTGATCCGATGAGCCGGGTTTTTGCGGAAGAATTTTACAGCCAGCTGATTCGCGGCAAGTCGATCGGCGAATGCATGCGTTTAGGCAGAATGAAGCTGATTAGCCAGTCGCAGCCGGATGACTTGTCCTGGGCGAGCTATATTCTTTACGGCGACCCCAACCATATTCTTTTCCGGTTCAACCGGCCGGCCGCTTTATCGCCGCAGGCAAGGCTGAAAAAGAAAATTTTAGGGTTAAAAAAACACCGCCGGAAAATATTTTTTATTGCCGCAGCCGGCTTAATCGCGCTGGGTATTTTATTTTTATTGCCTTTAAAAAATCCCAGCGCTTATCTGTTATTTTCTAAAGCGCAAAATTTGCTGCGTAAAGGCAGCAATCTGGCGGCGATTGATTTTGCCAGCCGGGCGATTGCTAAAGATTCCGGTTTTTTAGCCGCTTACCCGGTTTTAGCCAGCGCCTATGAAAGGGCGGGGGAAAAAGACAGCGCGCTAAAGGCCTATTTTGATTATGCCTATTACAGCCAGGAAAAAAATGATTACCGCGCCCTAGCTAATGCTTACCTTAATATCGGCTGGCTTTATCATTCGCTGGGGGATTATCCCAAGGCCTTGGAATTTTACGAAAAAGCGCTTAGCCTGAGCGTCCAGAAAAAAGACAAACTGAATCAGTCAGCCGCCTTAAGAAAAATGGCGGTTTGGCATATTGACAAAGAGGAAAATGATAAAGCGATGGAGCTTTTATTTAAATCGCTGGAAATCGACCGCGCCAGGCAGAATATTTATGCCCACCGTTATAATATGGCTTGTGATTATTTTGATATCGCCTTGGTTTATACTAACAAGAACGATTATGAGGCGGCACGGGAGTTTTACCGTAAGAGCAAGGCGATATTTGATAAGTTAAACGTTAAGAACGAACTTTCCGATTATTATTTTAATGTCGGAGAGCTGTGTTTATTGGAAAAACAGTATAGCTTGGCATTGGAAAATTATCTTCATGGCTTGAAAATAGATGAGGCACAGCAAAACCTGCCTAGTTTAGCCGCCGATTATAATATGTTGGGAGAATTATACTTGGAAATGGGCAAGCGCGAAGAGGCAGGCACATATTTTTATAAGGCTTTGGAAGTTGCCAAAAAAATTAACGCTGTTCCTGATCTGGCCGCGGCATACTATAATCTTGGCCAGCTGCATAAACAAAAAAGGCAGTTTGCCCAGGCGCGCGAATATTTCCGTTTTAGCCAGGAAATTTACCGTAAGATCGACACGCCTACCTATAAGCGTATCCGTGAAGAGTTATCCAATTGATTTTTCAGAATAGCAAATTCTTGAAGCAAAAAAGTCGCTGTGCTCATCTTGAAAATAGCTAAAAATGTGCTATGCTTTTCTTGTAAGTTAGTGTAGGCAAGGGGTGAAACTACCAGCGGGCAGGCAATGCCCAACGAAAGAGTAGAATTCAATTTCCCCCTTGCCTATTTTTTTGTTAGATTTTGCCGTTTCCTACGTCTATTGGAGTAGGAGGTGGCAAAATGCGAGTAAAAAACGTAGTTTTGTTAGTGTTGTTACTTTTCTGCTGGTTGGGTTGGGGTCTTGCTCAAGAGTGGCGCCAGATCGGTAGCGGATATACGGATTTTTACGCAGTTTTGGTAAATCCGGATAATCCGCTTTTTTTATTGGCCGCGGATAAAAACGCGATCATTAAAAGCGTAAATGCCGGTAAGGATTGGAAACGGGTTTTAGTTTTTCGCGGGGCTAACTGCCGGGTAAATTGGCTGGTTTTTTGGCCGGACGATCAGAGTAAGGTTTTGGCCGCTACGAATAACGGGCTTTATTTAAGCCGTGACGCAGGCAATAATTGGCAGCGGATTTACCGCGGCAAGAGTCTTAGCCGTAACGATTGCTTAACCGCGCAGGTTTATGGCCAGAAAATATATTTAGGCACGGCCGATGGTTTATTGATTAGCCCGGATCAAGGCAGGAGTTGGCAAAGTCCGGGCGGAAAATTAGCGCAGAGCCGTATCCTGGCGATTGCCGAAGATAAGCTTGAGCCGGGCCGGATTTATATTGCTTGCGTAGACGGCGTATTTAGCCTTAAAGATGAGCGTTGGGAAAAAATTTACAGCGCTGCCTCGGCGGAGATATTTAATGAAGATTTCAGCGATAATGAAGATGACCGCGACCAGGAAGAAACAGCTTCGCGGGTCGGTTATTTGATTACTTTGCCCGGACGGATAATTTTGGCAACTACTTCTGGAATCCTGGAAAGTAAGGATAGGGGGATTTCCTGGGAGAAGATGTCTGATTATGGATTATTAGATAAGAAGGTCGGGTTTCTTTTTGTTGCGGATGGCGAAAAAATTTTTGCCTTAACTAAAAGAGGACTTTTTAAATACGTAAATCAAAGGTGGGAGGAAATGACTTTAGATTTAGCCAGCGCTGACTTACGCGGCTTTTGCGCGGATAAAAAGGGCAGCCTTTATATTGCCTGCGATAAGGGGCTATTTAGGTCGGGTCGCGGTGATAGCCTGCGAATAAGTAATCAGCAGTTAGTCGAGTATGCTAAATCAGAGCCGGGCATAGAGCAGGTGCAAAAGGCAGCGATCAAATACGCGGAAGTTGAGCCGGCTAAGATCAGAAGATGGCGTAAACAGGCAGCCGGCAAAGCGGTTTTACCGAAAGTCAGCGCTTCGGTTGGCAGGAACACTTCTGACCTTTGGCATTGGGAAACCGGCTCAAGCACCAAGGCGGGAGACGATGTTCTGATCAGGGGTAATGAGTCAATTGATTGGGATATAACTATGAGCTGGGATTTAAGCGAGATTATTTGGAACAATGACCAGACCAGTATTGACGCGCGTTCGCGGCTGATGGTGCAGCTGCGTGGCGATATTTTGGATGAGGTAACCAAATTATACTTTGAGCGCCTGCGCGTAAAGATGGAACTCGAGAATATCCCTATTGAGGACAGAAAGAAGCTGGCGGATAAGCAGATCCGTCTGCGGGAGCTTACCGCGCTCTTGGACGGCCTTACCGGCGGCTACTTCTCCAAGACGGCTAAGAGTTAATTTATATATCTATGAATCTGCCCGGTTTCTCGCTGGGTTGATTTTTTTTACGCCAAAAAGAGCTCATAATTTCGGCGGCTGCAGAACTCGCGGATTTTGTTCTAGCAAAATCCGCTCAGACAGCTTCGCCGTCCCAAGATTGCCGGCCTCTCGGCCGGCCTTGGGATTCCCGAAATTATTCGCCTTTTTGGCTAAAAATCAACATTCGCTCGAAACCGGGCAGATTCATTTAAGCTAATAGATTAATTTTAGCTTTTGCTCTTTAGCGAGCATTGAAAATTACGCCAATTTGTTAAGATTGGTGCGCAAGGATTTACGACGAGCGGAGGTCAGACGGATTATTTTAAGCTCAAAGTCTGCCGGAGCGAGGAGTAAACCGTAGCGCACGGCCAGTAAATTTTCAGCGAGCAAAGAGCAAAAGCTAAAATAAACAAAGAGGATCTGCATATTTGTGCTATTTTTGCCTTGATTTATTTGGCTAAATGTATATAATATCTTCATATGAAAAAACTTACCTTTCTATTTTTATGCCTTTTATTCTGCAGCGGGTGCGCGACGTATAAATACGAAAAAGGGGCTAAAGCGCCTTATAATAAAGGCTACGTAGTTACCCGTCAGAATTATATGATCCCCGAGTATACTGTGGGCAAAGATAATGTTGTGCCCAGCGATTTAAAGTTGGCCCGGGAGCGCTTTAAGCGGCGCCGGCATACAGTGGAAAATTATTATAAACAAATGGGCTTGATCGAGAATCGTTTTAAACAGTATGTAGTGAATAATATGGCCAATATGCTTAAGCTTGTCGGCGGCGTATTTACCCTGCCTTACCGGGCTTACGAAGATTACCAGTATACTCATAATAAGGCCTATCATGATAAAATTGTCCGGGAAAGCGAACAGGATGACGCCGCGGAAAAAATTAAATTTAAAACCTTGCGTCAGGAACTAAATACTTATATTCAGGATGATTTGGCGAAAGAACCGCCAATGTCAGAGGCGGCGGTTTCTCAGCCGGAGAAGCAACAGGAAGTAACTCCTCCGCAACCGCAGCCGGAATCAGCCAAGGAAGCTGTCGCAGAGCCGGTTAAAGAGGCTCCTGTAGAGCAAGTTAAAGAGGCTGTTCAAGAGACGGCGGAGGTTAAGCCAGAAGCGCCCGTGGAAACACCAGTCGTAAAAGAACCAGAAAAAATTTCAGAACCGGATTTGATTCAAGAAACAAAGCCCGCGCCGGTTGTTGAGGAGCCTAAGTCAGAGGCGCCAGCTATTGTTGAAGAAAAGAAGCCGGAAGTCGCTGTTTCCGCGCAGCCGGCTCCGAAACAACAAAAATCCGGCTTCATGGATAAACTTTTAAAGCAGTTATCCAAAAAAAGCCAGCCTAAGCCAAAACCTAAGCCTAAGCTAAAAGCTGGCCAGGGCCAGCCTAAGGCAATAATTTCTGCTAAACCGGCCAAGGGCATTTCTCCTTTGAAGGTGCAGTTTCACGGAGACGGATCGTATTCCAAAGGCGCGAAGATCATCGCTTACGAATGGGATTTTGGCGATGGGGATAAATCAACCGAACGCAATCCGGTAAATACTTTTTGGTGCAAAAGTTTTGGTACGACGCAGTTTAACGTTACCCTTACGGTTAAAGATACTGACGGCAATACGGATACAGCCAGCGCGATAGTAGAAGTAAGAACTAAGCCAGCAAAATAACACCCAGCCTTAAAGGATAGGCTGGTGTGTGTTTTCTACGCAAGGAGAGAGGCCAATGAAAAAAACAGCGCTCGTGATTTTGTTTGCTGTAGTTTGTTTGGTTTGTGTTAGCAATCCGGCTTCGGCAAAACTTTCCCGCTATACCTATCCTTATGATATTTCTTATATCGAATGGGAACTTTTAACTATGACCACTGCTTGGCGCGATACCACCGCTTTAGCCGATCCGTTTATTTTAGAGAATATGGTATTTAACCGTAAAGATAAAGTAATCCATGTTTATTTAAGGGGTAAATCGGAACAGGCAAGCGAAGAAAATCTAAAAGATTCGATCGCCGCAATCAACGCCCGGCTTTTGGAAAAATTTGCGGAGTTTGAGGTCAATTCTGATTTAATGGTGCATTATGCTTTGACATCGGCTGACGGCAAGAAAACTTCCGGTATGGAATTTTCTAACGGAGCTTTTAAAACCATAGCTGATTAAACGTTCCCGCCGGGATAAACCATCTTAAAGAAAGAGACAACCAATGCAGATAATACATTTAGCTGACGCGGATTTTAAGAAAGAAGTTTTAGAATCAGATTTGCCGGTTTTAGTCGATTTTTGGGCTCCCTGGTGCGGCCCTTGTAAAATGATCGCTCCTATTCTGGAAGATTCGGCTAAAGAATTTGCCGGTAAAATCAAGATTGCCAAGGTCAATATTGATGAAAGCCAGCAGGCAGCCAACCAGTACGGGATCATGTCGATTCCCACGCTGATGTTTTTTAAAAAAGGCAAAGTAATGGATCAGATCGTTGGGGCGTTAAGCAAGCAGGACCTGCGTAAAAAAATTCTAGCCAATATCTAATGAAAAAGATATTTATTGCCGCCACTAAACAGAACGACGGCAAGACCACGGTTTCTTTAGGGCTGATCCGTAATTTTCAAGACCGCTTTAAGAAGATTTCTTTTATCAAGCCGATCGGCCAGCGCTACCTTGAAGAAGACGGCTTAAAAATCGACGAAGATTCAGTTTTGATTGAAAAGGTCTGCGGCATTAAATACGGGTTAAAAGATATGAGCCCGATTGCCGTGGAAAAGGGCTTTACGGAAAAGTTTATTGCTAAGCCCGATAAAAAAAATATCAGCCGGCAGATTCAGGATGCCTATCGGCGTGTAACGAAAAAAGTCGATGCGGTGATTATTGAGGGCACGGGGCATGCCGGAGTGGGTTCGGTCTTTGACCATTCTAACGCCAGCGTGGCCAGGCTTTTGGGATCCAAGGTAATTTTGATTTCTTCCGGGGGAATCGGCCGGCCGATTGACGAAATAATTTTAAACAAAGCGCTTTTTGACCGGGAAGGCGTTAAGATCCGCGGAGTAATCGTTAATAAAGTTCTGCCGGAGAAGTTTGAAAAAATCAGCCGTCTGGTCCGCAAGGGGCTGGAACGCAAAGGGATTCCGGTCTTGGGCGTAATTCCCTATGACCCGACTTTAGCCCAGCCGACCATAAAACAGATTTTGGAAGAGACGGATTTTGAATTAGTCAGCGGCAGAGAATTCTTGGGTAATTATATTTCTCGCGTAATCGTCGGGGCAATGAAGCCCAATGACGCGGCAAAGTATATCGTTGAAGATAGCCTGTTGATTACCCCCGGGGACAGAGAAGATATTATTGCGGTGGCGCTGGAGGCTTTTCGCGATTCCAGCAAAAAAAGGTTAAAAGTTTCCGGTTTGATTTTAACCGGCGGGATTGTTCCGGAAAGCCAGACGATGGAGTTGCTGGCAAAATCAAATATCCCGGTCATGCAATCAAAAACCGATACCTATGATGTGGCATCGATGATTCATGATATGACGATTAAGATTCGTCCGCAGGACAAAGAAAAAATTGATAAAGTCGTTAAGATGATTAAGGATAATGTAGATCTAAAAATGATCATAAAGGGGATGTAAGATGGATATTGTAGAGCAATTACGCCAGAAGGCAAGGTCAAAACAAAAAACAATTATACTGCCGGAATATAACGATAAGCGTGTGGTGGAGGCGGCAAAGATCATTGAGAAAGAGCAGATCGCCAAGGTGATATTTTTAACTCCGGATAAAGTCGATCCGCAAACCAAGCAAAGGTATATCCAAGAGTACTATAATTTACGCAAAGCCAAAGGCGTAATCCTGGATGATGTTAAGGCTTTATTTGATGAAGATACGCTTTATTACGGGGCAATGATGGTGCGCGACGGCAAAGCCGACGGTTTTGTCGCCGGTGCCTGTCATACTACTCCGGAAATGGCCCGTGCGGCAATTCATTGCCTTGATTTGGACGAACGTTTTACTATTGCCTGTAGCTGTTTTATTATGGCGGTACCGGATTGCGCTTATGGGGATCACGGAAACTTTGTTTTTGCCGATTGTGGGATCATCCCGGAGCCGAACTCACGGCAGCTGGCTTGTATTTCCGTGGCAACTGCGGAAATGGCCGCTAAAGTTTTAGGGCTTAAGCCGCGCGTTGCATTGTTGAGTTATTCTACCAAAGGTTCAGCCAAGGCCAGAAGTATGGAAAAGATTCAGGAGGCGTTAGGGATGATTAAAGAAATGGCGCCTGATCTTTTGGTTGACGGAGAGCTGCAGGTTGACGCGGCAATTGTGCCGGAGGTAGCGAAGATTAAATATCCGGATAGCCCGATTGGCGGACAGGCAAATATTTTAATTTTTCCCGACCTTGATGCCGGAAATATCGGGTATAAATTAGTGCAGCGTTTAGGCAAGGCCCGGGCGATCGGACCGTTAATTCTAGGCCTGAATAAACCCTGCAGCGATTTATCGCGCGGCTGCATTGCTGATGATGTGGTTGATTGTGTGGCGGTAACTGCCATAAGGGCGCAGTAAAATGAAAGTACTGGTAATTAATAGCGGCAGTTCTTCTTTAAAGTATAAAGTTTTTGATATGCCCAGTTCGCGGTTGATTAGCAAGGGCGCGATCGAGCATATTGCCGAACCCGGCTCAAAAGTGGTCGACCATCATCAGGCCCTGAAAATTGTTTTAGAGCAGGTTGATGGCATAGATTTGATCGGCCACCGCGTGGTGCACGGAGCGGAAAAGTTCCGTAAACCGGCAATAATCAGCGCGGCGGTAATTAAAAATATAAAACAATGCTGTGCTTTGGCTCCTTTGCATAATCCGGCGAATTTAGCCGGGATTATGGCGTGTAAAAAATTACTCCCCGGGATAAAGCAAGTCGCGGTTTTTGATACCGCTTTTCATCAGACCCTTCCGGATTACGCTTATATTTATGGCCTGCCGTATTATCTTTATAAAAAATACCGGATCAGAAAATACGGTTTTCACGGCACCAGCCATGAATACGTTGCCCATGAAGCGGCCAGGATTTTAAAACGGCCGTTGGCAAAATTAAAAATTATCACCTGTCATTTAGGCAATGGCTGCAGCATTACCGCGGTCAATGCCGGCAAATCGGTTGATACCAGTATGGGTTTTACTCCTCTGGAAGGGCTGGTTATGGGCACGCGTTGCGGCGATGTTGACCCGGCCTTGGTTACGCATATTATGCGTAAGGTTAAGCTTGATTGCCTGCAGATGGATCGTTTATTAAATAAGTCCAGCGGCTTAAAAGGGATTTCCGGCATTAGCAATGATATGAGAATACTTGAGGCCAAGGCTAAAGCAGGCAACAAAATGGCCGCTTTAGCGGTAGAGATTTTTGTTTACCGGATTAAAAAATATATCGGAGCTTATATCGCGGCCATGGGCGGTTGCGATGCTTTAGTTTTTACCGCGGGTATCGGAGAAAACCAAAAAGATATTTGCCGCAGGATTCATAGCGGATTATCCGGTTTCTTAAAAAAACCGTTAAGTGTATTAGTTATTCCTACGAATGAAGAATTAATGATTGCCCGCCAGGCATATAGGTTGGCCGAAGACGCCCGGCCTTATCGGATCGGCCGGCGTGCGCTTTCTGCGCGAGGAGGGGAGAATGTTTAGGACAATGTTAAAATCCAAGATTCACCGCTGCCGCGTAACCGAAGCCAATCTTTATTATCAAGGCAGCATTACTATTGACTCTAAATTGATGGAGAAAGCGGATATCCTGCCGCAGGAAAAAGTCGAAGTTTTGAATTTGAACAACGGCCAGCGCCTGGAGACCTATGCGATTAAGGGCAAGCCCGGCTCAGGGGTAATTTGTTTGAACGGGCCTTCTGCCCGCGGCGCGCACATCGGCGACCAGATTATTATCCTTACTTATGTGCTGGTTGCCGATAATCAGGCGGCGGCGATTAAACCAAAGGTAGTCAAAGTAGATGAAAGAAACCGGATTAAGAATTAAAAAAGTTGGCGAACCGGTTCTTCGCAATGGGGTAAAGCAGGTAAAACAGGTTACTGATTACCATCGTAAGGTGCTTTCTGAAATGGCCCGGCTGATGTATGAGGTTGCCGGAGTAGGCTTAGCCAGTGTGCAGGTTGGGCTGGATGAAGCGATGATTACTGTGGACGCCGGCAGCGGGCTCTATAAGTTAATTAATCCTAAAATTGTCAAGCAATCTGGTTCACAGGCAAGCGAAGAAGGCTGTTTGAGTGTGCCGGGCGAATCCCGTAAAATTAAACGCGCCAAGTCAGTGGTAGTTGAGGCGCTGGATGAAAACGGCAAGCCGGTAAAAATAGAGGCTGAAGGGCTTTTGGCTAATGTTTTTCAGCATGAACTGGATCATCTAAACGGCAAGTTAATTATAGACCATGAGCACTTGTCCTAACCAAGCAAAAAATTCAGAGCATTGCAATTGCACTTACGATCCCTGTTCGAGAAAAGGGGTTTGCTGCGAATGCCTGCGTTATCACCGTCAGCTGCGCCAGGTCCCCGCTTGTTTTTTTGCCGCGGATATAGAAAAGTCTTACGATCGTTCAATAGCGAATTTTATCAGGACGAATAAATGAGCCCCGTAGCAAACTATATTGTTGCGGAGAAAAAAGAAGATGTTTGCAACGGGGTTGGCTTGCCGGCTTGGTTTAAGCAGCCGCTAGCTGACGAATTTTCTTTAAGCCAGTTGCGCCTTTTAAAAAAAACAGGGCAGGAAACAGTTTGTCTGCAGGCAAGATGCCCAAATTTAAATAGTTGTTTTAAAAACCGCCAGCTGACCTTTATGATTTTAGGCGGCAGTTGCACAAGAAATTGCCTTTTTTGCGCGGTGCCTAAGGCAAATGGCGTTAAGCTTGAAGTTGACCTTGCCGAGCCGCAGAGGATCAGCCGGTTAGTAGAAGATTTAGGGATTCAATACGCGGTGATCACTTCGGTAACCCGTGATGATTTAGCTGACGGCGGAGCGGAACAATTTGTCAGGGTAATCGAAGAAATTAACCCCGGCGTTTTAGTAGAAATCCTTATTCCTGATTTTATGGGCCAGGAAAACAGCATACGTAAGGCCGCAGAATCCCGGGCAGCGGTAATAGCGCATAATTTAGAAACTGTGAAACGGCTAAGCCGCATGTTAAGGCCGCAGGCGGATTACCGGCGTTCTTTAAATGTATTAAGATCAGTTAAACATTATAACCCCGGCACAATAACAAAATCTTCGTTGATGCTGGGATTAGGCGAGACAAGGGAAGAAGTAATTGAGGCGTTGGCTGATTTAAGAAGAGCCGGTTGCGGTATTCTTGCCCTGGGCCAGTATTTGGCACCAAGCCCGGCGCATTATCCGGTTAAAGAATTTATCGCTCCGGAACAATTTGATGAATATGCCGGCCTTGCCAGAGAAATCGGTTTTCTGGCAGTGGCTTCCGGACCGTTGGTGAGAAGTTCGTATAAAGCAGAGGAACTATACAGGAGTATTCATAATGCATGACCTGATTATTATCGGAGCCGGACCGGCTGGTTTAACTGCCGGTTTGTACGCGGGAAGATTCCGCTTAAAAACGTTAATCTTAGAAAAAATGAGCATTGGCGGCCAGATCATTCTTTCGCCGAGTATAGAAAATTTTCCCGGTTTCCCTGAGCATATTTCTACTGTTGATCTGATCGATAAAATAAAAAAACAAGTTGATCAGGTCGGCGTGCCGATCGTGATGGAGGAAGTAACCGAGGTTGATTCCGCCAACGGGACATATTTAATAAAAACTACGGAAAATGTTTATCCGGCTAAAGCCGTGATTATTGCCAGCGGCGCGCGGGCTAAGCGGTTAGCGGTAGCCGGTGAAGAAAAATTTATCGGCAGAGGCGTTTCTTATTGCGGCACTTGCGATGCGCCATTATTTAAAAATAAGGAAATTTTTGTAGTTGGCGGCGGTGACCGTGCGATAGAGGAGGCGATCTTTTTAACCAGCTATGCCAGCAAAGTTACTTTGGTGCATCGCCGGAATGAATTTCGCGCTTCCCAGATATTAGTCGAGCATTGCCGGAAC
This sequence comes from bacterium, assembly GCA_021813045.1. Taxonomy (GTDB): domain Bacteria; phylum Omnitrophota; class Gorgyraeia; order Gygaellales; family Profunditerraquicolaceae; genus JAKAMF01. The sequence goes on from JAKAMF010000038.1 coordinate 11,901, forward strand.
AATCCTAAAATTTCACTTCTGTTGGATAGCACGGTTGAAGAAATTATCGGCCAGAATAAAGTTGAAGGCGTAAAGATA
>JAKAMF010000102.1 GCA_021813045.1 bacterium
AAATATTCAGCGATTTATCTGGGCGCGGTAGGCGATCCGCAAGTTAAGCCCGGGATTATTGAAACCGGAGTGCTTTTGAAGTTAAGGTTCGCTTTGGACCAGTATATTAATTTACGGCCGGTTAAACTTTATGACGAAAGATTTTGCCCTTTAAAAGACAAAAAACCGCAGGATATTGATTTTGTGGTAGTGCGTGAAAATTCCGAAGGCCTTTATAAAGGTATGGGAGAATTTAAGGATAAAGATACCCAGAATGAAGTGGCGATTCAGATCTCTTATAATACGCGCAAAGGCGTAGAACGCTGCCTGCGTTATGCCTTTGAATATACCCGTAAGCGTAACAAAAGAAAAAAGCTTACGCTTTGCGGAAAGACCAATGTTTTAACTTATGCCTGGGATCTTTGGGAAAGGACATTTAAGGAATTGGCTAAAGAATATACGGATATTACTACGGATTATGCGCATGTCGATGCCACGACCATGTGGTTTGTTAAGAATCCGGAATGGTTTGATGTGATCGTTACGGATAACATGTTTGGCGACATTATTACGGACTTGGGCGCGATGATTCAGGGTGGTATGGGTATTGCTGCCGGCGGAAATATCAACCCGCAGGGCGTATCAATGTTTGAGCCGATTGGCGGCAGCGCTCCAAAATATACCGGGCAAAACGTGATCAATCCTATGGCCGCCATCTGCGCGGTGGGTATGATGTTGGATAATTTAGGCGAAATTAAAGCGGCCCAGTCGATTGAGGGCGCGGTGATCAAGGTTGTGCGGGAAAAATTAAAGACCTTGGCTGCCGGGAAAATGGGTTATTCAACAACTGAGGTTGGCGATTTAGTCGTGGAGAACCTATGAAAAAGTACAATGTCGCGGTAGTGGGAGTAGGCGTAGTGGGGATTGAAATGCTGCGGGTGTTGCGGCAGCGTAATTTCCCGGTCGGTAATTTAAAGGTTTTCGCGCGTTCAGCGCGCGATATTGAAGTTGACGGCCAGAAATATTCCGTGGAGCCGATTTCTCCGGAAGGCTTTGATGGCATAGACATTGCTTTATTTGCCGGAACCGAAGGAGAAAAGGGTGCGGCAGTGGTTTATGCAACAGAGGCGGTAAAAAGAGGCGCGGTAGTAATTGATAACGGCGCGGATTTCCGCATGGATCCCAATGTGCCGTTAGTGGTGCCCGAAGTAAACGCCAAAGACGTTAAAAAGCATAAAGGGATTATCGCTAATCCGAATTGCTCGACTATTCAGATGGTGGTAGCGCTTAACCCGATCCATAAGCAGGCGGGAATTAAGAAAATAATTGTTACAACTTTGCAGGCATCCAGCGGTGCGGGTAAGCAGGCAGTGGAGCAGCTCAAAGAAGAAACTGCTTTAATCGCTAAAGACGGTTTTGATAATGTGCATGTCAAAGCGCAAAATAAGGCCATGCCGCAGCAATTGGCTTTTAATGTATTTCCGCATATCGGAAGCTTTGTCGAAGACGACTATACTAACGAAGAGTGGAAGCTGGTTAAAGAGACGCATAAGATAATGCACGCCCCAAAAATAAAAATTTCCGCCACTACCGTGCGCGTTCCGGTAAGGACAGGGCATTCGGAATCAGTTTATATTGAAACCAAAAAAAATATTTCTCCGGAGGAAGTCAAAAAACTGCTGGCCAAATCTCCGGGTATAGTATTAATTGACGAACCGAAAAACAATCTTTATCCGATGCCGAAAGACGCAGAAGGTAAGGATGAGACATTTGTCGGCAGGATCCGCCGCGATTGTTTTACCAAAAACGGGCTCTGGTTGTGGGTGGTCGCGGATAACCTGCGTAAAGGCGCTGCCACTAATGCCGTACAGATCGCAGAATGCCTAATTACAAAATAATTATCGCCTACGACGGCACGAATTTCTGCGGTTGGCAGGTGCAGAGGCATAAAGCGCAAGATAAAAGGCGCAGATCTATTCAAGAAGTAATTGAAGAAGCCCTCCGAAAGATCGCTCATAAAGAAATCAAGCTTACTTGTTCCGGCAGGACAGACGCCGGAGTCCATGCTCAGGGGCAGGTAGCCAATTTTAACCTCGATTTAAAAATACCCTTAAGCGGGTTAAAAGCAGCTTTGAATTCGCTTTTGCCTGACGAGATTACGGTTTTAAAAATCAGCCGAGCCAAAGATAATTTTCATTCCCGTTTTAGCGCTAAATCCAAGGCCTACCGTTATACGATTTTAAATTCCCGTCAGCGCGACAGTTTTAGTAAAAACTTTGTTTGTTTTTGCGATTATCCGTTAGATCTGGCATTAATGCGTAAAGAAGCTAGGGCGCTTCTCGGCAGGTATGATTTTAGCGGTTTTTGCGCCTCAGCCGGTAAAAAGAAGAATCCTCTGAAAAACATTAAGCGGATAAGTGTCAAAAAGCAGGGGGACCGGATTTATATTGATATTGAAGCTGACGGATTCCTCTACAATATGGTCAGGAATATCGTGGGCACGCTGATTGAGGTTGGCAGGGGTAAATTCCCTCCGGGTAGCATCAAAAATATTCTTGCCAGAGGTGACCGCCGTTTAGCCGGGCCGACTGCCCCGGCTCAAGGGTTGATGCTTTTAAGGGTAGATTATTAAATGCCGGATAAACAAATCATAAAAATATCCTGGAATACTTTTTCTTGTCTGCTGTTGGCGATCCTTTCTTTTTTGCAGC